>CAYYVB010000029.1:0-14739 GCA_964475035.1 uncultured Opitutaceae bacterium
ACGCGGAGGTCGCGGAGAGATTTCGAATCAGAGGTTGGCCACAAAAAGGCACAAAGAGTTGCAGCCGGTTCGCCGCTCCGAGCAGCGCCTATTGGCGCGCGGCCCGCCCAACCGCAGCGGCCAGATTTTCGCGCCCCTTTGTGGCCATTGCCTTGGATGGAGGGCCGAGCTCCGCGAGGCCGCACTCATCGCGTGTGCCTCTCCTGTAGGTTGCGCGCTCGCGCGCAACAGTGGCGCGCCAGCGCGCCACCTCCACCCAACGTCCGAACCAAGGCATCGAAACGCCAAGGACGCGGAGGTCGCGGAGAGATTTCGAATCAGAGGTTGGCCACAAAAAGGCACAAAAGGTCGCAGCCGGTTCGCCGCTCCGAACAGCGCCTATAGGCGCGCGGTCCGCCCAACCGCAGCGGCCGGATTTTTGCGCCTCTTCGTGGCCATTGCCTTGGATGGAGGGCCGAGCTCCGCGAGGCCGCACGCATCGCGTGTGCCTCTCCTGTAGGTTGCGCGCTTGCGCGCAACAGTGGCACGCAAGCGCGCCACCTACACTCCTCCTTCGCCACGCTCCTTCTTCTCTCCGCGTTTCATCTGCCTTGCTCCGATGCGCAGCGAGCGCTCGTCCACGGTCGCGGCGCGGCGGTAGCCGCGCCCTCCACGCAGACTGAGACCGCGTGATCCGTCGCATCCGTTTTCATCCGTGTGATCCGTGGTGAATGAAGACCCGCGCGCGCGTTTCCTGACTCATTCGCTCACTCGAGCACACACACTTTCTATATTCGCGCTCTCGCTACGAGCTCTCCGCCTTGCCCGCACCGCTTGTCATAAACCCAGTGTCATAGTTCTTTCGACGCCTTGACCGCGGCGCGGTTCGTCCGGCATCACTGCCGGCGCAATCACGCAGACATGACCACGAGCCTCCAGCTCCCGCTCCCCGTCCTCGCCGCCATTATTCTTGCGGTCGTCATTCTGCTTACCCCCTCCCACGGGCGGTTTTCGCATACTTAAAAGAGCACATACTCTCCAAGTTTACGAAAAGGCCGCCCGACCCGGGCGGCCTTTTCGTTTTTCTCCGATGAAAACGACTCGCGCCACCTTCCCCTCTCAACGCTCCGCCCCCGCGGCGCCCCGCCGCCCATGAGCGACCTGCGCCGCCACTCCCGCGTCATCACGGAAGGACCGCACCGCGCTCCGGCGCGCGCCATGCTGAAGGCGGTCGGGTTCACCGACGAGGACCTCGCCAAGCCGCTCATCGGCGTCGCCAACACCTGGACCGAGATCGGGCCCTGCAATTTCCACCTCCGCGAACTCGCCGAGCACGTGAAGGCCGGCATCCGCGCTGCCGGCGGCACGCCGATGGAGTTCAATACCGTCTCCATCTCCGACGGCATCACGATGGGCACCGAGGGCATGAAAACGTCCCTCGTTTCGCGCGAAGTCATCGCCGACTCCATCGAGTTGGTCGCACGCGGCAACGCCCTCGACGGCCTCGTCTGCCTCTCCAGCTGCGACAAGACGAACCCCGGTGTGATGATGGCGCTCGCGCGGGTCGACATCCCCGGTCTTGCGCTCTACGGCGGCTCGATCAACCACGGCCTGCACCACGGCAAGGCGCTCACGGTGCAGGATGTGTTCGAGGCGGTCGGCGCCTTTGCGGCGGGCAAAATCGACGAGAAGGAATTCCACTGCGTCGAAAATGCCGCGTGCCCGACCGCCGGCGCCTGCGGCGGCCAGTTCACCGCCAACACCATGGCCACGATCATGGAGGCGATCGGCATCTCGCCCGCCGGCGCCAATGGCATTCCGGCCGTCGATCCCGCGAAGAAAGCCGCCGCCCGCCGCTGCGGCGAACTGGTGGTCGAACTCGTGCGCCGCGACCTCAAGCCCACGCAGATTTTCATCCGTCCGGCCTTCGAGAACGCCATCCGCGCCGTCGCGGCGTCGGGTGGATCGACCAACGCCGTGCTGCACCTGCTCGCGCTGGCGCACGAGGTCGGCGTCCCGCTCACGCTCGAGGATTTCGACCGGCTGAGCGCTGCCACGCCGACCATCGCCACGCTCAAGCCCGGTGGCCTCTACACCGCGGTCGAGATGCACACGGCCGGCGGCATCACGCTTCTGCTCCGCCGTCTGCTCGAGGGCGGTTATCTCACCGGCGGTTGCCCGACCGTCACCGGCCGCTCGCTCGCCGCCGAGGTCAAGGACGCGCCCGAGACACCCGGCCAGCAAGTCATCCGCCCGACGGAGAAACCCTTCAAGCCTCACGGCGGCCTCGTCATCCTGCGCGGTAATCTCGCTGCCGAGGGCTGCGTCCTCAAGGTCGCCGGCAGCAGCGTGCAGACGCATCGCGGGCCGGCATGTGTTTTCGACTGTGAGGAGGATGCGATGGCCGCTGTCACCGCCGGCAAGATCCGCGCCGGCGACGTCATCGTCATTCGCTATGAAGGTCCGAAGGGCGGTCCCGGCATGCGCGAGATGCTCGGCGTCACGGCCGCGCTCGCCGGCGCCGGGCTCGCGGACTCGGTCGCGTTGCTCACCGACGGTCGTTTTTCCGGCGCCACGCGCGGCATGTCCATCGGCCACGTCGCCCCCGAGGCCGCGGTCGGCGGGCTGATCGCTTTCGTGCGGGACGGAGACACCGTCGAGATCGATGTGCCGGCGCGCCGCCTGCACCTCGCCGTCGCCGCCGATGAGATCGCCGCGCGCCGCGCGGGCTGGACCGCTCCCGCCGCGCGCTACCGCCGCGGCGTCATGGCCAAATACGCGGCCACCGTTTCCTCCGCCGCCCAAGGCGCAGTCACCTCCTAATCCCCGCTTCCACAAAATGAAACTCACCGGTGCAGAAATCATCTGGGAATGCCTCCAGCGCGAAGGCGTCGACGTCGTCTTCGGTTATCCGGGCGGCGCCATCCTCCCCACTTACGACGCGCTCACGAAATACCCCAAGATCCACCACGTCCTCGTCCGCCACGAACAGGGCGCCACGCACATGGCCGACGGCTATGCCCGCGCAAGCGGCAAGGTCGGCGTCGCCATCGCGACTTCCGGCCCCGGCGCGACCAACATGGTCACGGGCATCGCCACCGCGATGATGGACAGCTCGCCCATCGTCTGCATCACCGGCCAGGTCGGCTCGAAGGCGATCGGCACCGATGCGTTCCAGGAGACCGACGTCACGGGCGTCACGCTCCCGATCACGAAGCACAATTACCTCGTCACGCGCGCGAGCGACATCGCCCGCGTCATGCGCGAGGCGTTCTACATCGCGAAGAGCGGCCGCCCGGGCCCGGTGCTCGTCGACGTGACGAAGGACGCGCAGCAATCGACGACCGAGTTCGATTGGGAAGCCGCCGCGCCGCGCCTCCCCGGCTATCGCCCCGACCTCACGGCGCCGACCGAGGAATACGCCCGCGCGCTCGAGCTCATCAACTCTGCCAAGCGCCCGCTCATCCTCGCCGGCCAAGGCATCATCAAATCCGGCACCACCGACCAAGTGCTCGCGCTCGCGCAATCGGCCAACATCCCGATCGCCGTCACGCTGCTCGGGCTCGGCGGCATTCCCGCGTCGTCGCCGCTCAACCTCGGCATGATGGGCATGCACGGCGAGGCGTGGGTCAATTCCGCGATCCAACAGGCCGACTTGCTCATCGCGCTCGGCATGCGCTTCGACGACCGCGTCACCGGCAACCTCAAGACCTACGCGCTCAACGCGAAGAAGATTCACGTCGAGATCGATCCGTCCGAGGTGAACAAGAACGTCCCGGTCGACGTCGCCCTCGTCGGCGACCTCGCGGACGTGCTGCCCGGGCTCTCCGCCGGCGTGAAAGCCGCCGACCGCACCGAGTGGTGGTCCACCATCAAGACGATGAAGGGTGACTCCGCCGTGCGCGACATCCAGGCGCTCCCCGACAACGGTCACCTCTACGCCGCGCACGTCATCAACGACCTCTGGCGCGCCACCAAGGACCGGGAGACCATCGTCGTCACCGACGTCGGCCAGCACCAGATGTGGGAAGCGCAATATTACCGCCACGAGACCTCACGCTCGCTCATCACCTCCGGCGGCCTCGGCACGATGGGCTTCGCGCTCCCCGCCGCCATCGGAGCCAAGTTCGCCTGCCCGGAAAAGGACGTGTGGGTGGTCGTCGGCGACGGCGGCTTCCAGATGACCTCGTGCGAGCTCGCCACCGCCGAGCAGGAAGGGATCAAGGTCAACGTCGCGATCATCAACAACGCGTTCCTCGGCATGGTCCGCCAGTGGCAGGAGTTCTTCTACGACAAGCGTTACGCCGCCACGCCGATGACCGGCCCGGACTTCGTCAAACTCGCCGAAGCCTACCGCCTCACCGGCCTTCGCTGCGACACACGCGGCGATGTCTCCAGCACCGTGAAGAAGACCCTCGCGGACAAAAAGACCGTCGTCATCGACTTCGTCGTCGAGAAGGAGGACGCGGTGTTCCCGATGGTCCCGGCCGGCGCCGACCTCGACAAGATGATCCGCCGCCCGAAGCAGGACGTCATGATCGAGACCGGTGACGACAAGGAGTGGGAGATGCCCTCCGCCGACAGCGCCGCCGTTTCAGAGCTCGCTCTCACCGGCGCCTCCACCGGCACCAACGGTCACGCCCAGGCCTCCGTCAGGAAGTCCGCGCCGAAAAATTCCGCGCCCGCGAAAGCGCCGAACCGCTCCGTGCCCGCGAAAGCCGCGAAGACGCGCGCCAAGTCCGCAAAACCAGCGCGGCGCCGCTAACCCGAGGAGAATCCACCCATGCCCAAACACACTCTCATCGCCTACGTCGAGGACGTGCCCGGAGTGCTGAACCGCGTCGCCTCGCTGTTCCGCCGCCGCAACTTCAACATCGAGTCGCTCACCGTCGGCCGCACCGAGCAAGTCGGCGTCTCGCGCCTCACCGTCGTCATCGATGCGACCGACCACGGCGCCCGCATCGTCGAAGCCAACCTCTACAAACTCGTCAACGTCCTCCGCGTCGACGACCTCACCCGCAAGCCCGCCCTCCAGCGCGAACTCGGCCTCGTGAAGGTCAAGGTCACCGCCGACACGCGTTCGCAGGTGCTCGAGTTGGTCGACGTTTTCCGCGCGCGCGTCGTCGACGTCGACGAGGTTTCGCTCGTCATCGAGGTCACCGGCACGCCCGAGAAGATCGGCAAGTTCGAGATGGTGCTCCGTCCCTACGGCATCCTCGAGATGGTCCGCACCGGCATCGTCTCAATGGCCCGCGGGCACGATCCGCTCTCCGCCAATCCCCCGCTCGTCCGCGCCGAAGTCTCCGTCGCCAATGACGACGCCCACGCCAACTCCCACCTCGCGATGTCCGTATGAAAACCACCGAGCAATCAGCGTTCGGCGATCAGCAATCAGCTCCGTCGCTCAACGCCTTCTTCGATGACCAGGCCGACGCCACGCCCGCGCGCGCCGAGTCTTCCTACGATTTCTTTGGCAACTCCGAACTCATCATCTCCGAAAGCTGATCGCTGAAAGCATTTACCATGGCTAAAATCTACTACGACAAACACGCCAACCCCGCGCTCATCCGCGCCAAGAAGGTCGGCATCATCGGCTACGGCTCGCAGGGCCACGCCCACGCGCTGAACTTGCGCGACAGCGGCGTCGAGGTCCGCGTCGGTCTCGCCAAGGACTCGAAGTCCCGCCCGAAGGCCAAGAAGGCCGGCCTCAAGGTCGACACCGTCGAGGGCGTCGCCAAGTGGGCCGATGTGCTGATGCTGCTCGTGCCCGACCACGTCGCCGCGCGCCTCTACCGCGAGTCGATCGCGCCGTTCCTCACGAAGGGCAAGGCGCTGTTCTTCGCGCACGGTTTCAATATCCGCTTCGGTGGCATCAAGCCGCCGGCTGACGTGGACGTGTGCATGGTCGCTCCGAAGAGCCCCGGCCATCGCGTTCGCGAGGTATTCCAGGAAGGCGGCGGCGTCCCCGGTCTCGTGGCCGTGCACCAGAACGCCAGCAAGCAGGCCAAGCAGCTCGCGCTCTCCTACGCGCGCGGCATCGGCTGCACGCGCGCCGGGTTGCTCGAGACGACGTTCACCGAGGAGACCGAGACCGATTTGTTCGGCGAGCAGGCCGTGTTGTGCGGTGGTTGCGCCGAGTTGGTGAAGGCCGGTTTCAAGACGCTCGTCGACGCCGGTTACCAGCCCGAGATCGCCTACTTCGAGTGCCTCCACGAGCTGAAGCTCATCGTCGACCTCATGTATCGCGGCGGCCTGAACTACATGCGCTACTCCGTCTCCGACACGGCGGAGTGGGGCGACTACGTCAGCGGCCCGCGCGTCGTCACGAAGGAGACGCAGAAGGAGATGAAGCGCATCCTCGGCGACATCCAGTCCGGCAAATTCGCCAAGCGATTCATCGACGAGAACAACAAATACGGCCGCAAGACGATGAACGCCTTCCGCAAGCAGGAGCGCGAGCAACAGCTCGAGAAGGTCGGCGTGAAGCTCCGCGCGATGATGCCGTTCCTCAATCCCGTCGTGATCGCGAAATGATTGTCTGCGTTGTGTTACCCCCGGGCGGGCGCGTCCGACCCCGACGCGCCCGCCCGTTCATCCTGAAACCATTTTCCTGAAATTCCCATGAACTCCACCAACCCCTCAGCGCCTTCCGACGATTTCCGCATCGTCGATCTTTTCAGCCCGGGCGAAGCGTCCGCCTCTCCGGCCGCTCCCCACGCCGCCACGCCACCCACGCCGCCGCGCGCCGGCGGCCGTGCCCCGGAATCCTTCGTCTTCACGAACCCGCTCTTCGGCTCCGCGCCCGACGCAAAACGTTCGACCTAAGCCGCCACGCGCCCCGGCGCTCTTTGCGTATTACGCAAATTACGCCGGGAAGCGCACTGCGCACTCCTCCCATGAACCCGTCCCCGAATTACGTCCGCATCTTCGACACCAGCCTGCGCGACGGCGAGCAAGCTCCCGGCGCCTCCATGACCTCGGCCGAAAAGCTCGAGGTCGCCCGCACGCTGGCGCGACTAGGCGTGGACGTGATCGAAGCCGGGTTCCCCGCGGCGTCGCCCGACGATCTCGCGGCGGTGCAGGCGATCGCCGCCGAAGTGGGGCAGGCCCCCGTCGAAGGCCGCCCGCAAGCCGAGCCGCCGATCATCTGCGGCCTCGCGCGTTGCACGCGCGCGGACATCGAGACGGCGTGGCAGGGCGTAAAGGGCGCGAAGCGCCCGCGCATCCACACCTTCCTCGCGACGAGCGACATTCACCTGAAGCACAAGCTCCGCCTCACGCGCCCCGAAGTCGTCGCGCGCGCCACGGAGATGGTCGCCTTCGCGCGCTCGCTTTGCGCCGACGTGGAGTTTTCGCCCGAGGACGCCGGCCGCAGCGACCCGCAGTTCCTCTACGAAGTGCTCGCCGCCGTCATCAAGGCCGGCGCGACCACGCTGAACATCCCCGACACCGTCGGCTACACGCTGCCCGACGAATACGGCGCGATGATCGCCGGCGTCATCGCCCACACACCGGGCGCGAAGGACGTGATCATCTCCACGCATTGCCACGACGACCTCGGCCTCGCCGTCGCCAACACGCTCGCCGGCCTCCGCGCCGGCGCCCGCCAAGCCGAGGTGACGCTCAACGGCATCGGCGAACGCGCCGGCAATGCCTCGCTCGAGGAACTCGTCATGGCGATCCGCACCCGCGGCGAAAAAGTCGGCCTGCACACCGGCATCGACACGCCGCAACTCTGCCGCGCGTCCAAACTCATTTCCCGCGTCACCAGTTATCCCGTGCCGCCGAACAAGGCCATCGTCGGCGCCAATGCCTTCGCGCACGAGTCCGGCATCCACCAGGACGGCATGATCAAGAACGCGCAGACCTACGAGATCATGCGCCCGGAAGACGTCGGCGCCGCGCAGACGACGCTCGTGCTCGGCAAGCACTCCGGCCGCAACGCCGTGTCGAAGCGCCTGGCCGAACTCGGTTATCCGCTGGAGGGTGATGCGCTCGCCCGCGCCTTCGCGGAGTTCAAGAAACTTGCCGACCGCAAGAAGTCCGTCCACGACGCCGACCTCATCGCCCTGGCCAGCGGCGAGCGCACAGCGGCGCCCGAACTGTGGTCGCTCGAGGACCTGCAGGTCGTCTGCGGCACCACCGGCCTGCCTACCGCCACCGTCCGTCTCAAGGGCCCCGACGGGAACAGCCGTGTGCGCTCCGAGGTCGGCACCGGTCCGGTCGACGCCGCCTACAAAGCCATCGACGCCCTCGTCGGCACGCCGGTGCAACTGCTCGAGTTCGTCATCAGCGCCGTCACCGAGGGCATCGACGCGCTCGGCGAGGTCTCGGTCCGCGTCCGCCACGACGATCAACGGTCGTGTCACGGTCACGGCACCGACACCGACATCGTCGTGGCCAGCGCCAAGGCCTACCTCGCCGCCATCAACCTAGTGCTCTCGCGCGAGTCCGCCGCACCGGTCCACGCGCAGAAATCACCCGTGCCCGCGGAGGCAGTGGTCCCGTGAGCCAGCCCGTGGACTTACCCGTCTCCGTCGAGGTTTTCGACACCACGCTGCGCGATGGCGCGCAGACGGAGGGCATCTCGTATTCGCTCGAGGACAAGATCCGCATCGCGGAGAAGCTCGACGAGCTCGGCGTCGACTTCATCGAGGGCGGCTGGCCGGGCTCGAATCCCAAGGATGCCGCGTTCTTCGACGCCGTGCGCACGCGCACCTGGAAACAAGCCAAGATCGTCGCCTTCGGCGCCACGCGCCGGGCGAATATCGCGCCGGCCGACGACCCGAGCGTGCAGGCGCTGGTCGCGGCGGGCACTGAGGTGTGCTGCATCTTCGGCAAGTCGTCCGTCATGCAGGTCGAGGAAGTCCTGCGCACGACGCGCGAGGAAAACCTGCGCATGATCGAGGAGACCGTCGCCTACCTGCGGGCGCAGGACAAGCGGGTCATCTACGACGGCGAGCACTTCTTCGACGCCTTCGACGCCAACCCCGACTACGCGCTTGCGACCTTCGCCGCCGCCCGGCGCGGCGGCGCGGAGACGCTCGTGTTGTGCGACACCAACGGCGGTCATCTGCCCTGGCAGGTCGAGGCGACCGTCGGCGCCGTGCGCGCGCACTTCGGCCCGGAGCAGCGGATCGGCGTCCACACGCACGACGACACCGGTTGCGCCGTCGCGAACACCGTCGCCGGCGTCCTCGCCGGCGCGGCGCATGTGCAGGGCACGATGAACGGCTACGGCGAGCGCTGCGGCAACGCCAACCTCTGCGTCGTCGTGCCCAATCTCGAGTTGAAGCTCGGCGTCCGCGCCTTGCCGGCCGGCGCGCTGGCGCGTCTGCAGGAGGCCGCGCATTTCGTCGCCGAGGTCGCCAACCTCGCGCCGAACGAGCACATGGCCTACGTCGGCCGGAGCGCCTTCGCCCACAAGGCCGGCGTGCACGTCTCCGCGATGTTGCGCCACCCCGACGCCTACCAGCACATCGACCCGGCGAAGGTCGGGAACGAGATGCGCGTCGTCGTCAGCGAACTCTCCGGCCGCGCCAACCTCGTCTCGAAGGCCGGAAACCTCGGCCTCGACGGACTCGACGCGCAGACCGGCGCGCAGGTGATCGAGGAAGTGAAGACGCTGGAGAACGAGGGTTTCTCCTTCGAGGCCGCCGAGGCCAGCGTGGCCTTGCTCGTGCGCCGGCGCGCGGCCGATTACGTCTCGCCGTTCTCGCTCGTCGATTACCGCGTCATGGTCAGCCGTCACGACGAGAAGCGCTTTGCCGAGGCCACGATCAAGCTGCAGGTCGAGGGGCAGGAAACGCACACCGCCGCGAGCGGCGAGGGACCGGTGCACGCCTTTGACCGCGCGTTGCGCAAGGCGCTCGAGCCGCACTTCCCGGTCGTGCGCGCCATCCAGCTCGCCGACTACAAGGTCCGCATCCTCAACGGCGGCGCCGGCACGGCGGCGATCACGCGCGTGCTGATCGACTGGCACACGGCCGAGCGCCGTTGGAGCACGGTCGGTGCGGGGCCGAACATCCTGGAGGCGACGTGGCTCGCGCTGGCCGACGGCTACGAATACGGCCTCGCCGGCGTCAGCGCCGGCGCCGACGTGAAAGCGGAGGCGGTGCGATGAGAGGCACGCCAACGTTGCCTGCATCCCGAGCGGACTGTAGGAGCGGCTTTACGCCGCGACCCGCGTCGTTCCCGCTACCGCCATCGAAGTCGCGGCATGAAGCCGCTCCTACAGCCATGACGCCGCTTCGTTCGAGAACGTTTCCGATCGGTATCCACCACTTCGGTTAAACGAATCTTTGCTCTCACCTTTCATGTCCGCTCCGAAATCCCTCTTCGAAAAAGTCTGGTCCGCCCACGCGGTCCGCCGCCTGGCCAACGGCCAGACGCAGCTGCTGATCGGCACGCACCTCATCCACGAGGTCACGTCGCCGCAGGCCTTCGGGATGCTGCGCGACCTCGGGCTCAAGGTCCTCATGCCGCACCGCACCTTCGCGACGGTCGACCACATCGTGCCGACCGATCAGTTCGTCGAGCCCTACGCCGATCCGTTGGCGCAGGCGATGATGGACGAGCTGCGGAAGAATTGCGCGGAGTTCGGCATCACGTTCTTCGACCGCGCCAGCGGCAAACAGGGCATCGTGCACATCGTCGGCCCGGAGCAGGGCATCACGCAGCCGGGCACGACCATCGCCTGCGGCGATTCGCACACGAGCACGCACGGTGCGTTCGGCGCGATCGCGTTCGGCATCGGCACGTCGCAAGTCCGCGACGTGCTCGCGACGCAGACGATGGCGCTCGGCAAGTTGAAGGTCCGCCGCATCGAAGTGAACGGCAAGCTGCGTCCCGGCGTCTACGCGAAGGACGTCATTCTCCACATCATCCGCACGCTCGGCGTGAACGGCGGCACGGGCTACGCCTACGAGTATGCCGGCAGGGTGTTCGACGGCTTCTCGATGGAAGAGCGCATGACTGTCTGCAACATGTCCATCGAAGGCGGCGCGCGCGTCGGCTACGTGAATCCCGACGACACCACGTTCGCCTACCTGCAGGGCCGGCCGTATTCGCCGCAAGGCGCCGCGTGGGACGCCGCCGTTGCGCGCTGGCGCGCGTTCGCCTCCGACGCGGGCTGCCATTACGATGACGTCGTGAAGATCGACGCCGCCGACATCGCGCCGACCGTCACCTGGGGCATCAATCCCGGCCAGGGCATCTCGATCACGGAGTCGATTCCCGATCCGACCAAAGCCACGTCCGCCGACGAGAAAGCCGGCATCGAGGAAGCGCTGGCCTACATGAAGCTGAAGCCCGGCGCGCCGATCAAAGGCACGAAGATCGACGTCGCATTCCTCGGCTCCTGCACGAACGGCCGCCTCTCCGACTTCCGCGAGGTCGCGAAATACCTCAAGGGCCGCCGCGTCGCTCCGGGCGTGAAGGCCATCGCCGTCCCCGGCTCGCAGATCGTCGCGCTGCAGTGCGAGAAGGAAGGCCTCGACAAGATACTCAGCGAAGCCGGCTTCGAGTGGCGCGGCGCGGGTTGCTCGATGTGCCTCGCGATGAATCCCGACAAACTCGTCGGCGACCAGCTCTGCGCGAGCTCGTCGAACCGCAACTTCAAGGGCCGCCAAGGCTCCGTCACCGGCCGCACCGTGCTGATGAGCCCGCTGATGGTCGCCGCCGCCGCCGTCACCGGCACCGTCGCCGACGCCCGCGAAGTCTTCGCGGTGAATTAACCACTCATCATCACTAAGCTCTCACCAATCCTGCACCGAACCTTAGTGTCTCATCAGTGTGCATTAGTGGTTTTCAAAAATCTTCCGAAATGGCCCTCGCAAAAATCACCTCCGTCACCGGCCGCGCCGTTGCCGTCGCCGGCAATGACATCGACACCGACCGCATCATCCCGGCGCGCTTCATGAAGTGCGTCACGTTCGACGGCCTCGGCGAGTTTCTTTTCCACGACGTCCGCCACAATCCGGACGGCTCGAAGGCCGCGCATCCGCTCAACGAGCCACGCTTTGCCGGCGCGACGATCCTCATCTCCGGCGCCAACTTCGGCTGCGGCTCTTCCCGCGAACACGCGCCGCAGGCGATCCAGAAATACGGTTTCAAGGCGGTCATCGCCGAGAGCTACGCCGAGATTTTCTTCGGCAACAGCACGACGCTTGGCATGCCCTGCGTGAGCGCCGCGCGCGCCGACATCGCGACGCTGACCGCATTCGTCGAAGCCAATCCGCAGAGCGAGGTCACGATCGATCTCGAGAAACTCGAAGTCCGCTTCGGCGGCCAGAGCATCGCCATCACCCAGCGCGACAGCGCGCGCGACGCTCTCATCAACGGCCGCTGGGACGCCATCGGTGAACTGCTCGACGGCATCCCCGCCGTGCAGGAAACCGCCGCCCGTCTCCCGTATCTGGCGAAATGAAAGTAACGAACCACAGATTAACACCGATGCACACAGATGGTGATCTCGCTGCGATCCCAGTTCTTCTTGAATGCACACGTCGTGCTCGAGCGGTTTCCGTGCGGATCGGAATTCATCTGTGTTGATCTGTGTCCATCTGTGGTTCCCCCGAATCGATAACCCATGAACGCCAAGATCGCTCTCACTCCCGGAGACGGGATCGGACCTGAAGTCGTCGCCGAGGCGCGCCGCACGCTGGATGTCGTCGCCGCCAAGTTCGGCCACACCTTCTCCTTCACCGAGCACCTGCTCGGCGGCTGCGCCATCGACAAGCACGGCACTGCGCTTCCCGCCGACACGCTCGCCGCTGCGCGCGAAGCAGACGCCGTCCTCCTCGGCGCCGTCGGCGGCCCGAAGTGGGACGACCCGCAAGCCAAGGTTCGCCCGGAGCAAGGCTTGCTCGCCATCCGCAAGGAGCTCGGGCTCTACGCGAATCTCCGCCCAGTGCGCCCGCATCCGGCCCTCGCCGCGCTCTCGCCGCTGAAGCCCGAGCGAGTCAACGGCGTCGACTTCATCGTCGTGCGCGAGCTGACCGGCGGCCTCTACTTTGGCACGCCGAAGGGGCGCGAGCAGACGCCCGAGGGCCTGCGCGCGGTCGACACGCTCGTCTACACCGAGGGCGAGATCCGCCGCATCGTGCGCCTCGCGTTCCAGCTCGCGCAGCGGCGCCGGAAGCTTGTCACCTCGGTCGACAAGGCCAACGTGCTGGAGTCGTCGCGTCTCTGGCGGCAGGTGGCGATCGAGGTCGCACGGGAGTTCCCCGACGTGAAGCTCGAGCACCAGCTAGTCGATTCGTGCGCGATGCGTCTGATCACGCACGCGCCGACGTTCGACGTCATCGTGACGGAAAACATGTTCGGCGACATCCTGACCGACGAAGCCGCCGTGCTCGCGGGTTCGCTCGGCCTGTTGCCGAGCGCCTCGCTCGGCGAAGGACGCCGCGGGCTCTATGAGCCGATCCACGGCTCCGCGCCCGACATCGCCGGCAAGGGCATCGCGAATCCGACGGGCACGATCCTCTCGGCGGCGATGCTGCTGCGTCACTCGCTCGGCCTAGAAGCCGAGGCCGCCGCCATCGAGTCCGCCGTGAAGGCCACGCTCGACGCCGGCCAACTCACCGCCGACCTCGGCACGAAAACGCCGCTCAGCACCGTGCAAATGGGCGAAGCCATCCGCGCGCGGCTGGGGTGAGGGACCTCGAAAGACACGAAACACCCGAGCAGGCTTGGCCACAGAAGGCGCAAAAGGCGCAGTAGTCTGATGCCGGCTTTTGTGCGTTCTGTGCTTTTTGTGGCCGATTGTTTAGGCCGGCTGAAGCCGGCCCCATTCAGAATTTCCCGCCGATGTAGTGCGGGAGCATTTTCCGCCACCAAGGCCAGTCGTGGTTCACGTCTTGGCCCCAGAGGTCGATCTCGTGCGGGATGCCCTTGCTCGCGAGCACGCGGCCGATGTCGACGGAGGAACTGGGCTTTTCGTAGCTGCCTTGGCCGCTGACGAAATAGATGTGCTTCTTCGCGCGGAGCAGACCGAGAAGGTGTTCGTCATTCAGGTTGGGCAGGTAATCGAGCGGCGAGTTGAAATACACATCCTCGTCCCAGTAGCCGTCGGTGTAATCCTTGAGGTCGTAGCTGCCCGACATGGCGATGGTGCCGTCGAAGAGGTCGGGGCGCCGGAAGAGGTGGTTGGCGCCGTGCAGCGCGCCGAAGGACGCGCCGGTGGTGATGATCGACACGGCGCCGCGGCAGTGCGTGTGGATGAAGGGCACGACCTCCTCGCTGACGTAGCCGTTGAACTGCTGGTGGCGGATCGCCTTGTGGCGCGGGTGCATCCGGCGGTTGAGCCAGCTCTCGTTGTTGATCGAGTTGATCGAAAACACCTTCACCTTCCCGGCCTCGATGAACGGTGCGAGCGTGTCGATGACGTGGAAGCGCTCGTATTCGAGGTAATCCGCCGCGGCGGTGGGGAACATGAGGAGCGCGAAGCCGTAATGGCCGTAGACGGCGATCTCCATGTTCTTGTCGAGGCGGGGGCTGTGCCAGTGGTGAATTTCGCGGTGCATGCGGGCGGGTGGGGGACGCCGCGGACGCAAGACCATCGCCCCCGGTCACGCAACACCGCAGACGGGCGGCTTTCGCCGGATTGGGGCTCCCGGCACGAGGGATGACAATTCCCTGCGCGCGCAGCGACGATCCGATGCGCGGACGGGTTGAGTCTGGAACGGATCGTGATCCCGGACGAGACCGGTTCAGCCGTGCTTTTCGGCGTGCGGGACGATGATGACGCCGCACTTGGCC
>CAYYVB010000029.1:14749-16322 GCA_964475035.1 uncultured Opitutaceae bacterium
GTGCTGAACAGCGGCATCGGCACGCCCTTCGGCGACCTGCGCACGGCGCAGATCGGCGGCGTCGTCCTGCGCTGCGCGCGCCGGCCGCGCCGCTGGCCGTGCTGCCGACGAGGAAGTCGTAGAGCTTCCCGTGGCCGTGCGAGCCGATGATGATGTAGTCGGCCTTCATGCGTTCGGCCTCCTCGCGGATCATAGTCACGGGCGGACCGTGCACGACGCGCACCTCGCTGGCGAGGCCGGCAGTGCGGAGCATCTCGGCGTAACGCTCGAGCTTGGTTCGGGCGGCCTTTTCGCCGGCGGTGAGCGCCTCCTGCAGCACGTCGACCGGCAGGGCGAATTCGCTGGTGACCACGGGCGGTTGCACGACGTGGATAAGTGTCACCTTGCCCTCGAAAGCCCGGGCAAAGTTCACGGCGGTGTCGATCACCTCCTCCGTCACGGGGGAGAAGTCGACGGGGACGAGGAACGCTTTCATGCCCCTAGTATGCGCCTCCTGGGGGATTTCGCACCGCAATTGTTGCGCGCCGCTGCGCAGGCCTTGGACGGGCGGCTTAAGGGTGGCGCGTGCCGCGGGCGGGCGTTTCCCATGGCTGAGGATGGGACGGATGGGGTCGGATAAACAGATCGCACGACGCTCTTCCCGTGTCGGTCGCACCTCGCTTCCGGTCTGATTCCGGTTTGCCAACGCTTTGCACGACCCGAATATGCCGTGACACATACGCCCCATGGAAAACACCGCTTCCCGTCACACCTGGAAATTTTTCCGCACCGGCGGCCTTGATCAGGTCGCCCTTGAATCCGCCGCCGACCTGCTCGCGCTCGACCAGCTCGACCAAAAGCTCTGGGTGGCGCTCAGCTGCCCGGTGAAAGGACTGGAACTTGACGAGAAAACGCTGGCCAAGATCGACACCGACGGCGACGGCCGCATCCGCGTGCCGGAGCTGATCGCCGCCGTCAACTGGGCCGCGGCGCACCTCAAGAACCCCGCCGATCTCCTCAAGGGCGAGGCCACACTTCCGCTCGCCGCGATCAACGACTCCACCCCCGCCGGCCGCACCTTGCTCGCCTCCGCGCGCCAGATCCTCGCCAGCCTCGGCAAACGCGACGCCACGGCGCTCGCGCCGAGCGAGAGCTGCGACACCGCGAAGATCTTCGCCACCGCCGCGCTCAACGGCGACGGCGTCATCCCGCCCGAGGCCTCCGAGGACGCCGCCGTGCAGGCGCTGATCAAGGACATCATCGCCACCACCGGCGGCACCGCCGACCGCAGCGGCTCGACGGGCGTCAGCGCCGCGCAGATCGACGAGTTTTTCGCCGGGTGCGCCGCCTATGTCGACTGGGTCGGACGCTCCGCGGCGAAGGACATCGCCGTGCTCGGCGAGGGCACCGACGCCGCCGTCGCCGCCCTCCGCGCCGCGCGCCCGAAGGTCGAGGATTTCTTCGGCCGCTGCCGCCTCGCCGCCTTCGACAGCCGGGCCATCGGCGCGCTCAACCGCGCCGAGACCGAATACCTCGCGCTCACCGCCAAGGACATGAACCTCACCGCCGACGAGGTGAAGGGCTTCCCGCTCGC
>CAYYVB010000030.1:0-10904 GCA_964475035.1 uncultured Opitutaceae bacterium
ATCGTGGACGGTGCCGTGGTCATGGCCGAGAACGTCGTGCGTGTCCTTGCCCACCGCCAGCACCAGCTCGGCCGCTTGCTCACCCGCGAGGAGCGGACGCACAGCATCCTGACGGCCTGCAAACAGGTCGGCACGCCCACCGTCTTCGGAGTTGCGATCATCACCATCGTTTACCTGCCGATGTTTACCCTCACCGGCATCGAAGGAAAGATGTTCAAGCCGATGGCCTGTACCGTCGTCTTTGCCTTGATCGGCGCGCTCATTCTCGCCCTGACCGTGGTGCCCGTGCTCTGCTCCTTCTTTATGACGGCCAAGGTGCGCGAGGAGGACAACCTGATCATTCGGATCGCCAAGCGCATCTATGCGCCCGTCCTGGAGTTCAGCCTGCGCATGCGCTGGCTTTTGACTGCGGCGGCTGCGGGCATCTTCGCCTTCTCACTCTGGGTTTTCACCCATCTCGGCGCGGAGTTCATTCCCCAGCTTGACGAGGGTTCGCTTGCCGCGCAGATGATCCGCACCACCAGCATCGGCCTCGGGCCTTCCTTGGCGATGCAGACGGCGGCCGAGAAACTGATGCTGGAAAAGTTCCCCGAGGTGACCCACACCTTTGCGCGCGTCGGCACCTCCGAGGTCGCGACCGACCCGATGGGCGTGAACATCGGCGACAGCTACATCCTGCTCAAGCCGCCGGCGGAATGGCGCCAGGTCGATGGCCGCACCGTCACCAAGGACGAGCTCACCAACCTGATGGCGCGGGAACTCAACACGCATTTCCCCGGGAAAAGCTACCTGTTTTCCCAGCCGATCGAACTGCGGTTCAATGAGCTGCTCTCCGGCAGCCGCGCCGACATCGCGATCAAGGTCTTCGGCGATGAATATGACACTTTGGAGAAGGTGGCGGGCGAGGTCCGTGAGATCGTGGAGAAGATCCCCGGTGCCGCCGACGTGGAATTCGACGCGGCCGGCAAGGCCCCCGTCCTCCAGGTCGTGCTGAACCGCGCCGCCATGGCGCGCTACAACGTGCATGCCGCCGAGGTGAACAAGGTGGTCGAAACGGCGTTTGCCGGAACGGAGTCCGGCATCGTGGTGGACGGCAACCGGCGCTTCCCTATCGTCACCCGTCTGCCGGAGCGAGCCCGCCAGGATTTCGCCGGCGTGACCAATCTGCCCATCCGCACCTCCGATGGCGGCGTCATCACGCTCGGCCAGGTCGCCGACGTGAGCGTCACGGAGAGCGTCAACACGATCAGCCGCGAGGCCTTTCAACGGCGCATGGCCATCCAGGTGAACCTGCGCGGTCGCGACGTGCAGAGCTTCGTGCAGGAGGCACAAGCAAAGATCGCCGCCGGAGTGAAACTGCCCGACGGCTACTTCGTCGAATACGGCGGCGCCTTCAAGAATCTGCAGGAGGCCCGCACCCGGCTGATGATCGTTGTGCCGATGGCCTTGGGGGCGATCTTTCTACTCATCTTCATGGCTTTCGGGAGCGTGCGGCAGGCCTTCATTGTCTATACCGGCATTCCGTTGGCCGTCACCGGCGGCATCTTTGCGCTCTGGCTGCGCGGCCTGCCGTTTTCCATCTCCGCCGCCGTCGGCTTCATCGCCCTTTCCGGCGTCGCTGTGCTCAACGGCGTCATGATGATCTCGTTCATCAACCAGCTTCGCGAAGAAGGTAAGAATGTGCGCGAAGCGGTCGTAGAGGGCGCACTCACCCGGCTTCGCCCTGTTTTGATGACCGCCCTCGTGGCGTCTCTCGGTTTCGTGCCCATGGCTCTCGCGCATGGGTCCGGTGCCGAGGTCCAGCGCCCGTTGGCGACCGTCGTCATTGGCGGGATCATCACGGCCACATTCCTCACGCTGGTGCTGCTGCCGACGCTCTATTGCTGGTTCGAGCGCGATCCCGCCCCGGTGCCAGCAGAACCCACACCCCCAACTGGAGGCCACGCATGAAAACCAAACCCTGGCTGCTCGTTCTCGCCGCAGCCGGCCTCGCCGGCTGCACCACGCCCTTCCGGGCTCCATCCGACGTAGCGCACATCAAGCTCGACCGGGTGGATTCACCCCTCGTCCGCGTCGAGAAAATCTGGCTGGAGCGCAAGCATGGTCCGCTGGTGGTCACCGGCTACGTGCTCAAGCGGCTCGAAACAGAAGATACGACCGGCACGCACCTCGACGTGACTCTGTTTGATGCCAGCGGCCAGGTGCTGCGCAGCACCGTCGAGCATTTCGAGCCCCGGCAGATTCCCCGGCGTTATCGCCGCCCCGACGACGCCACCTACCGGGTGCCGCTCGATCCGCTGCCTACGGGCACTGCGCGCATCGAAGTGCGCGCTCACGAAGGCAACCATTCCTGAACCACCATCCACCATCATACCCATGAAAAACCTCCGTCGTCTCACCCTCCTGTTCATCGCCGCGGTCGCCAGCGCGACCACGCTCCTCGCCAAGCCGATCCCCGGCCCCAAAGGCGGCCGCATCCTCACCTCCGAAGCGCCCCACGTGGAATTCTTCGTCCAGCCGAACCGGACCGTTCTCGTGTCGTTTTACGACCAAAACCTCAAGCCCGTCGCCGCCGCCGGCCAAGTCGTTACCGCCACCGCCGAAGCCAAGACCGGCAAGGTGGGCCTCGCGTTCACCGCTAAGGATGGCGCCCTTGTCTCCAGCGCGCCGTTGCCCGAGGGCGACGGCTACCGCGTGGTCCTGCAAGTGCGCGACAACGCCACCGCCAAGCCCAGGAACTATCGTGTCGAATACCACGACGAGGTCTGCGGCGAATGCAAACGGGCCGAATACGCCTGCATCTGCGACGATGCTGGCGGCGACAAGCACGACCACTGAGGCGCCTCCTGTGAAAGCTATTGTCGCATTCATCCGCCCCTCGAAAGAGGAAGCTGTGCGGGAGGCCCTGCACGGCATCCCCGGACTCTCGGGCGCCAGCTTCTCGGATATGCGCGGCTTCGGCAGAGGCCGCGGATTGAACCGGGAAGAAGCCCGTGACGAAGCCGTCGTGGGCTCGCTCCATCGTGTCAGGGTCGAGGTGATGGTGTCTGATGCCACTGCCGCCTTGGTCGAGCAGGCGATCCTCACTGCCGCCCATACCGGGCAGCGCGGGGATGGAAAACTCTACGTGCTGCCGCTGGGGACCGCCCGGCGGATCAGCACCGGCGAAAACGGCGACACCGCCGTTTAAGAACCCACTCACTCCATGACACGACAACCTCCTCCGACCCTGCGCGCTCGCGCCTGGGCGTTCCTTCAACCCTGAAAGGCACGGCGGTTTTCATCGGTTCAACTGTCGTGCAGTCATCCCATGAAACCAAAACTACCCCTGCTCCTCGCGTTGGGCCTGGTCGCACTTAGCGGCTGTGCCAGCGCGCGGCAGCGACAATCGGCCGAGCTGGCTGCCAGCTTCGGCGTCCCCGAGCCCATCGTCCGCGCGATGGAACGTGGTGGACGCCTGTCCCTCGACGAGATCGCCGCTCTCACCCAAGCCGGATTTCCCGCCGAGGAAACCCTCTTCTATCTGAAGTCCGGCAGCGCGGTGTATGCGCTCAAGACCGCCCAGATAGATGAACTGCGCGCAGCCGGCGTCTCCGATCTCGTCATTGACTACATGCTGGGCACCCCCTTGCGCGGGAATCCCGGTATTTTCAGCCGAAACCGTCCGCACTGGCCCGGGTTGCGCGGCAACCATGGGCTTCGCGGCCCCATCCACACCAGAGGAGTCCACTGACATGAACATGAACCCGATGCTCAAATACTCTTTGCTCGCCTTGGCTGCGTTTCTCAGCCTGGCCGCGACCAAGCCGTCGTCCTCAACCGCCAAGAAGGACACCCAGGAGCCCGTTTACGAACTGCCTAAAACCGGCGTGAACCGGGAGCGCCCGCAGCGCGGATGGATCAACGTCGAGCCGCAGGGCACGCGGCTGGTGGTCAAGTTCTTCGACAAGGAGAAAAAGCCCATGGCACCCGATGTGGCGCGTGGCCTCGTGCGCCTGAAATACGCCAGCAAAAACCCCGTGCAGGCCGTGCTGACGCAGGCGGGCGACACCCTTGCCACCCCGGCGACCATCCGCCCGCCGCATAATTATCTGGTGATCCTGAGCCTGTTCGCCGGCGCCGGTGACGAGGCGTCCGAAAGTTACACCTTCAAATATCCCTGACATGCATAAAATCATATTTTTAGGCGGCCTGCTGCTTACCGGGACCAGCGTGCTGGCCCAGACCGGAGCGGTGTTGCCGGCTTCGCTTGAGGGGAAGATCGACCTCGCGGAGGCCATCCGCTTCGCTTTGGAACACAACTTCGCGATCCGGCAGGCGCGCGAACGCATCCGTGCCCAGGAAGGCGTGATCACGACAGTCACTGCGGCCGGGCTGCCGGCCGTGTCCGCCACCGGTCTTTATCAGCGCAGCAACACTCCCACCTTGCAGTTTCCAACGGGAGCAGGGGGAGGGTTGCCGGTTTTCGTGCCGGTCGGCAGGTATTGGCGGCTCATCCTCGGCTTCCAGCAGACGCTCTACGCCGGCGGTGGCGTGCAGGCGGCCAGGCGGGGAGCCATCCTGACGCGGGATGCCGCCGTCTATGAGCTGCGGACGGTGGTTGACCGGACCTTGCTGGACGTGAAGACCCGCTTCTACGATGTCCTGCTGGCCCGGGAGCAGATCAAGGTTCAGGAGCAGAACCTGCAATTGCTGGAAAGCGAACTGCGTGACGCCAAGAACCGGTATGAAGCCGGGGCGGTGTCGCAGTTCGAGTTTCTGCGGGCCGAGGTGGCCGTGGCCAACGCCAAGGTGCCCTTGATCACGGCGCGCAACAACCACCGTCTCGCAATTGAGGAGTTGCGCCGGGTGCTCGGCGCTGCGCCCACGGACAGAAACGATGCGCCGCCGCCGGATATAGCCGGAGAACTGGGGTTTGAACCGGTCACGGCCGACCTGCGGTCGGCCCTGGCGGCAGCCGACCACGACCGCCCGGAACTCCTGCGGTTGAGAAAGCTCCAAGAAGCGGCCGCCGCAGGAGAGATCTCGGCCCGAGCGGGGTATTTTCCCAGCCTGGCGTTGGTGGGCTCCGAGGAGTTGCGGAAAGGGGCGACTGATCATTTCAGCGATTCACGGACAGGCTGGCGGCTTGGTTCACAATTCCAGTGGCGTGTCGCCGGCCGCGACACCGCCGGTCGGGTGCGGCAGGCGGAATCGCAGTCCGCGTTGGCCACGCTGGCGGAGGAGGAAACCGGCCTCGCCGTGCAAGTCGAGGTGAGGCGCGCGCTGTCCTCGCTGGAGGCGGCCACGGAACTCGTGCGCTCCGCCAGGCAATCGGTCGCGCAGGCTGAGGAAGCGCTGCGGATCGCCCAAGTGCGCTACACCGCCGGCGCGGCGACACAACTGGACTTGTTCAAGGTTCAGGTGGAGGTGACTACCGCACGGACCAGCCAGATCAGCGCGTTGCACTCCTACAATGTTTCGGTGGCCCAACTACAGCGAGCGACGGGGGCCACGGAGGTTGAGTTTACGGAACCTCTGCCGACCGCTATATCACCATGAACCACAGCGACCATGAACCTTGTTGCGACCATGAACACGGGGAGGACGCGAGCCGGCTGGAGACAATCAGCCTGGCCGCATCCGGTGTTTTGACTGGCTCGGCTTTGCTCGTCCATTCGGCAGAGTTTGGCTCAGACCTGCTCGTCACCGGACTTTCTGCGACTGCGATGTTGTCTGGCGGTTGGATTTTGCTGCCCAAGGCGTGGCGAGCCCTCCACCGACTGCGTCCGGATATTAACCTGCTGGTCGTCATTGCTGCCGTAGGAGCCTCCATCATCGGCGAATGGGTTGAGGCCGCGGCGGTCGTATTCCTGTTCGGTGTGGCCGAATGGCTGGAAGGCTGGGCCGACCGGAGGGCGCGTCGGGCGACGGAGGCGTTGCTGGAACTGGCGCCAAAGGTCGCTTTGGTCAGGAGGGAAAGCGGTTTTGTTGAGCTGCCCGTCGATCAGGTGACGGTCGGTGACACGGTCGCCACCAAGTCGGGCATGAGCATCCCGCTCGACGGCGTGGTGCTGACCGGCGAATCAGCGGTCAATCAGGCGCCGATCACCGGCGAGTCGGTCCCGGTGGACAAGAAACCGGGCGACACCGTATTTGCCGGCACCATCAATGGAGAAGGGGCGCTGGAAATCAAAGTGACCAAGACAACCGGCGACACGACGCTGGCCCGGATCATCCGGCTGGTTGCGGAAGCGCAGGAGCAGAAAGCGCCCACGCAGCGTTTCGTGGATGTGTTCGCCCGCTACTACACGCCCGCCGTTACTGTCGTGGCGCTTCTGGTGTTTCTCGTGCCGCCGCTGCTGCTGGGCGGTGACTGGAGCACCTGGCTCTATCGCGCCTGTGTGTTGCTCATCATCGCCTGTCCGTGCGCCTTGGTGATTTCCACCCCGGTCAGTATTGTCGCCGGCCTGACGGCGCTGGCGCGGCGCGGCGTGCTGGTCAAAGGCGGTGCGCACCTCGAAACCATCGGTCGCCTCAAGGCACTCGCCGTGGACAAGACCGGGACTATCACGGAGGGGAAACCGCAGGTGCTCGGCGTTGAATTGCTAGATTCGGCTACCATGTCTCAGGTGCTGGGAGTTGCGGCTGCAATTGATGAACATTCCTCTCATCCCCTGGCCCAGGCTGTGGTCGCCCACGCCAGGGGGCAGAATATCCCCTACGAGCGCGCATCCAGCTACCAGGCCCGGAGCGGGCGCGGGGCCGAGGGTGTGATCGCCGGCCACGCCTACTTCGTCGGCAACCACCGTTTCGCGCACGAACTCGGAGTCTGCTCGGAGAGTGTCGAAGCCCGGTTGTCAGCGATCGAAGCCCGGGGACAGTCGGTCGTGGTCGTCGGCCATCGCCCGCACGACGACTGCAAAGGTGAAATTCTAGGCATCATGGCCATTGGTGACACGCTCAGACCCCACGCCAAGGCTGCGATCTCCGCATTGCACGCGGCCGGTGTCGAGCAAGTGGTCATGCTGAGCGGTGACAATCAGCGCACGGCGACCTTCATCGCGCAGCAGGTGGGTATTGATGAAGCCCGGGGCGACCTGCTACCGGACGACAAGGTGGAGGCCGTGAAATCGCTCCGTGAGAAACACAGGGTCGTCGGCATGGTCGGTGACGGTGTGAACGACGCCCCGGCGATGGCGACAGCCACGGTCGGCATCGCCATGGGCGCGGCCGGCACGGACGCCGCCATCGAGACGGCCGACATCGCGCTGATGCAAGATGAACTCGGAAAGATTGCGGAAACAATCCGCCTCGGCCGCCGCACTCTTGGCATCATTCACTTCAACATCACCTTCGCCCTTGGCTTGAAGGCCCTCTTCCTCCTGCTTACCCTGATGGGGCACGCCAGTTTGTGGCTGGCGATCATGGCAGACACCGGCGCGACCCTGCTTGTCATAGCCAACGCCCTGCGCCTGCTCGCCGCGCCCAAGCCCTTCGTCCCATGACGTGCCATGCGGACGTATCAACCATTGAGGAAAGCAGCTAAACCCTCTCGCGGGGTGAGGTGGGAACCCGACATGACCCTGTGGGGCGTCGGAGGCGGGATGTTGCTCGGCTTCGCTGCCGAAATTTACTGGCACGGAAATGTGTTGTGGATGACCGGAGGCGGTCTCGCCGGTGGGGCAGCCGGGGCCATTTGCGATACGGCCCTGTTCCTCTATCGTCGCTTTCGCAGCAAAAACGAGATGATCAGAGCGGTTAAACCGTGACGACGATGCCCACCTCTGCTGACACAACTGAATGGCTGCCGGCGTAGCTGCGATTCAAGGGCCCAGTCCGCTGGCATCGCGCCCGGACCAAACTCACTCCAGTTTGCCAAAAGGAACCGAGCCGATTGAACGCCTCTGCGTCTTTGGCCGACAGCCCCTCTGCTGTGACAACCTTGGTCGTGATGGTGACCGTGGACGGCTTGGGCATGCGCCAGAACGCTCGTCGTCGTTCGCTTATGGCGCAAACCACAACTCGGCTACCGCGACCATGAACAAGGCCTATGGCGTCCTTGAAAGAATCAAGCTAACCGTTGCTGCCCAATTCATTAAGGCTTCTCTCAAGACAAATCCGTGCCCTGCCCACTGAATTCTCCGTGGTGACGATTCAATAGTCACTGGTGACGTTTTGATTATCACCAGTGACGTTTTGAATTATCCGGAAACAAAGAGTTACGCTGATGCGCCGGAAGGGGAACGCCTACCGCTATCTCTCACTTCCCAGTCCACCCTCTCCCCAGCGAAAAAATGCGGGGTGACAGCTGGGTGGCATGTTTCCCCGAGGGGACCGGTGCCGGCTGTGAGCTGACACAGAGGGCCGGGCGCCGTCGGCGCCAAAGGCGGAAGTCGCCCCGCTATCTCTTATGTGCCCATGCAATTCATCCCGCACATCACGCCTGACGGCATTTTCATCGTTCGATTCGTCCACCCGCGCCGCGCCAAGCGCCGCTGCTCAAGATCGTGGTATCTGGTCAGGTGGACCAACCGCCGGCTGTTCTATTTCAGCTTGGGGCGAGACCTCCCATGCGCGGAGAAGCGCGCCGCGCAAATCCATGCCGCGCTTCGGCGCTGAGTCGCACCGCCCCGCGTGTGGGCACCGCCCTGCGCCAAGCGCCCAAACAGCCCCGCTATCTCTTCTGCGCTCGATGAAGAACATCTCGCACACCACGCCCGACGACATCGTCATCATCCGTTTCGCCCGCGGCCACAGTGGCAAGGTCTACTACTCCAAAACGTGGTATCTCACAAAGTGGGAGGATCGAAAACCGACCTATTTCTCCTTGGGTCGCAACCTGCGCTCGGCTGAGAAGCGGGCGCGGGAGATTGATGCCCTCGTGCGATCCGGCACGATGTGCTTGGCGGAAATCAAGCTGAAGTATGGCAAGGGGCGGCTGCGGCGGGAGGACGACAAGGACGCCTGCACCATTGGTGAAATCGTCGATACGATACTCGCCGAGGCGGCGCTCCTAAACCTCAAACCCCTTACCGCAAGAAGCTACACGTGCAGCCTGATCAAGGTTGTTCGGGAGGCAACCAGCCGACAGCGGGGCGGGGAGGTTACTGACGACGAGGTGCGTCAGATGAAGTCCACGTTCCTTACGAGTTCCACTTTCAACGAGTTTAAGCGCGGTCGAGCAGAGCGGGCGGAGGAGCTGGAAAACAAACGCGCCCGAGCATCTGCGTGCCGCTCGGCCAATAAGGACATCGCTCAAGCGAAGGCTGCTTTAGCGCCCGGCTTGCAAAAGCTGCTTTCCGAGCGGGAGCTCCGCTTTCCTGATTTTGAGAGCTGGCGGTCGGTGACGAAGTTCACCGGCGTCGAATTCAAATACAGGCTCCCGCCCGCCGAAAACATCCGCCGGGTAATGGAGGCGATCCGAGGGCTGGAACCTGGGAGCAATCTCTGGAAGGTGTCGATGCTCGCGACATATCTCGGCATGCGTAGCGGGGAAATCGCCTACGCTCGTTGGAGTTGGTTTGTTCCCGGAGCGACCCCGACGGTGGCCGTTCAGCAAGAGGATGACTTCTCACCGAAGCGGGATCACGAGCGAGACATCGAGCCCCCGGGATGGGCATTCGAGGCACTAATGCGCCACAAAGGGAATGGCGAAGTCTACGTGCTGAGTGGTGACGAAGCCGCGCGGCTTCGTGCTGTGAATGACCACGGAATCCAGTTCCTGCGGGCCTCAGGCGTCAAGGCGCAGAAGCCCATGCACGAACTGCGGAAATGGTTTGGTTCGTGGGTCGCAACCACGCGCGGGCTAACCGTCGCGCAGCGGCTGCTCGGTCACGACTCTTACTCCACGACCGAGGACCACTACAGCGATATTAACTTCCCAGCTGAGCTCCGCCCGCTCTGGGAGTGCGCAGCCTGACGGCGCGGCTAAATAAGGCACGCCGCGTTGTTATTAAGGGTCGACCGCAATCGGTCGACCTATGAAATCTGACACATTCTCCGACCCCCAAGCCGTGGCCGCGCTCGCCCGCAGGATGGGCTTGCCTCTCCCCCTCGAGTGTTACGCGCACTGGGCTAAGCGCTCGAAGATCTTCGAGTGGTGCGCCGAGGGCCTCCCAAAGCACGAGATCAACGGGCACGCCTGCGTCTTCCCGGAAGACTTCGAGTCGTTCGTGGTGGCAAAGTATCGCCTTCAATCGCCGCCCGCCAGGCGCTCCGCCACCGATGCGCGGATCCCGGGCGTGTGTGACCTGCCTTTGCGCTTGGAGGCCTACGCCCCTTGGGCCGGGCGGTCACAGCTGCACGCCTGGAAGACTGAGGGACTCGAGGTGGTGACGATCAACGGCCACGCATGCGTGCAACCCGAGACACTCGGCATGTTTCTGCGAGATAAGTTCCGCATCCGTTCAGAGTGGGAGCGGGGATCATCACATGCCGCGGCGTAGCCTTCTTTGCGCCTTGGAGCCAACCTAGCTGCGCAGGCCCGAAATGTGATCGCTTACGCTTGTGGGGTATCTGGGGCGCGGGCTGCCTGCCCAGCCAAGAACGCAGCGTATGCGGCTTCTGCGCGCGTCCGGCGCTCGGTGACCTGCCACTCGTTTGCTGGATCCCATTTGTCACCCTTCTCAATGTTTTCGCGCGTGAGCAGTGGCTGCATGTTGGAAAAGTGAAAACATGCTGCCTTCTCCTCGGGTTTATCGAGGTCAAACGCACTGATTGGCTTGATGTGGTCCACCGTCCACACCTCACCGTGGTTTTCCATAGTCATCGTCGGCCCAAACATGCGCTCCAGATGAATGACGAAATACTCCGGCGAGCACCCTAGCCATTCCAATGACGACACTCCTTTCCCTCGTTTGCGAAGACATTTGCTCACGCGGTCACGATGCGCATGGATCATGGCGCCCACCGGTGTGCTGATC
>CAYYVB010000030.1:10914-16014 GCA_964475035.1 uncultured Opitutaceae bacterium
GTGCTGATCCGTTTTTGAAACCAGTCGCGTCGTTTCGCCCGCAGACCTTCAGGGTCTTCAGCCATCTTTTTGTCGATGTAAGCAGGCCAACGCGCCTTGTTCGCTTGGTAGTAACGGCGGCTTCCGGCTTGCACAATCTCAGCGTGGCGTTTGGGGTTTTTTGACCTCCAACTCATGACCCTTGGGAGATTGGCGCGGTATACGCAGCTCGGGCACATTCTTCGCTTATGCTCCTTGGGCAGCGTGTTTCCGCATTTGCAGATTCTGACGGGAGCGGCCCCCGTCGCTTCACAGTTCTCGCTCATGATGCGTCTTAAGGAAGGCGCGTTTTCCCGGGTCAATATAAAAAGAGATGCGCTAACTATAAGAAAACAATAAGAAAATAACGGTCTATTTGTTGTGCATACGCATAATTTTAGCCGGAATATCCATGGTAGTTGGGTGTGGTTTTCCCAAGGGATCGGAATCCCCCATGCAGCAAAAATTTATCGCTTAGTCGCTAAGCGCCGGCCTCCAATTGGCCGCGAGACGAAGCGACTTGATGCACGCGGGCAAAGCGGTAAACCGCTTCTCCATCGACCGCCGCGTTCGACACCCAAAACTCATTTGCTTCATGAAAAGTCAGCCAGCGAGGGCCAAAGGGCGCCGATATCCAATCGAGATCACATGCGTCGCGTGGATGGACCTGCTCGGCTACGGCGCAATGCTGCGCCCCGTGGGGTTCAACCCAAGCGCACCTGAAGCTCAGATTGCGGTTTCACGGCTGGAGGAGTTCCAAGCTAAAGCTGCGGAGTATGCGGACCGCTATCAACGTGCGCTTATCATCAACGATGGGGTCGCCTATGTCCGTCAGCTCTCGCCGCGAACTGTGAGCGTGACCTATGACTTTCTGTATCGCGCGTTTCGTGCATTTCAGGAAGTAAACACGGTTGAGGCGGCAAAGGGATTTCCGGGCGCAAGGATGGTTTTAGCCGCGGGTCCGAGACTGCGAATCAGCAACGCCACACGACCAGCAAAGGAGCATCGCGATGCCATTCTGCGGAAACTGCACGACAACAAGATGACGGCGGAGCAAGCCGTCCACGCAGCAGCGAGAATCATGCCTTACACAGGATCTATCGTTGAGCTGCAGGCGAACTTTGCGTTCACGAAGGCGTTTCTTGCGGATCAAGCCGGGTCGAGAGCTGGCCTGTCAGGCCCCAACTTCTATGTCGATTCGTGCGTCTTTTGCGACGATTCGCCCCCCGCGTGGATCAAGGTAGAGGCAGAGATTCAATGGGCGACTGAGGGCATGAGTGCCACGTTCTATCGAGTTGCATGCATCGATAATGATGCCGCCGGAGCATCGATGCACAAAGGCATGCGCAGCGCGCTGGACGTAGCAAATCGTCTTCAGATTGTTTTCTGACGAGGGCGCTGGAGGAGTCGGCTCCAGCGCGGTCGGGATTCGCCTATAAGAAAACAATAAGAAGTTCTTCCCGTCCTATCCGCAGGTGGGTTGTAATTTGTTGACCCCCAATCGTGTCGGTGAAAAGCCGGGAAAGGTGCCGGAGCGGATTATGAGTCCCCTGCTTTAACCGTTAAGCTATCGGCCCGGAGCGCGGGCGGAGTCTTGCGCACCAACAGCGGCGGTCGAGCGGATTAAGCAGGAGGGCTGGGTCGGGATTGCGGGTTGCGGAATCGGTATTCCGCGCCCAATGTAAGGCGTGCCCACGCTCGCTCGCATCGACCTGCGCTGCCTCCTTGATGAGAACAACCTCATCGTCGCCGCGGAATCGCCGTCCGGAATCTGCGGCGGGCCGGAATCGGTCGGCGCCGATTTCCTCGCGGCTATCACCGACCTGAGCCTGCGCGAACTCTACCGCATGATCTTCACGCGGGTGCGGGAGACCGGCCAGACGCTCGAGTTCCACCTCCGCTGCGACACCGCGGAGCTGCGCCGGCTTTCTTTCGTTCGCATCGGCCGTGCGCCGCATGGTGGGGGCGCGAGCCTTGAGGTGGTCAACGGCACGCTCGACGAGCGCCCGCACGCACAGCGTCTGACCCTGCTCGATCCGGCGGTCCCGCACAGTCCCGAGCTGCTCACGATCTGCAGTTGGTGCAAGCAGGTGAAACTCGCTGACGGGCGCTGGGCCGAGGTCGAGGAGGCGATGCATGCATTGCATCTTTTCCAACAACCGGAGATGCCTGGGCTGACGCACGGGATGTGTCCGGCCTGCGCCGAGCAGGTGCGGGCGGATTTCGCCCGGCAGATCGCGGCTTACCGGTCTTGAGCCGGTTCTGGGTTGTCGGCGCCTTTCCGCTGGCCGAGCGGGCGGCGGGCGGGCAATTTCCAGCGCTATTGCCCGATGCGCATCGCCGTCCTTTCCGACACGCACGACCGTTATCCGCCCACGCTGCCGGCGCGCCTGGCGGGCGCCGACGAAATCTGGCACCTCGGCGATGTCTGCGAGCCGGCGGTGCTGGTGGAGTTTGCGCAGCTCGGTCCGCCGCTGCACGTCGTGCTCGGTAACAACGAGGAGCACCACCTCTGGCCGCTTGAGCTCACGCTGGAGCGGGCGGGACGGGTTTTTTTCCTCACCCACATCCCACCGACGCGGGCGCCGGCCGGAGTGCATGCGGTCTTGCACGGTCATACCCACGTGCCGCGCGATGAGACCGACAAGGGTGGGGTGCGCTGGCTCAACCCCGGCTGCATCTCCCGGCCGAACCGCGGCGCGCCGGCGAGCTTCGCCTGGCTGATCGTCGAGCCCGGCCAGCCGATCAGCTGGAAGATCATGCCGCTGTGACGCGACTGCGGCACGGTTCGTGCAGATTCTGCCGGCCATGAACCTGGTCCTGCTCGATGCCGCCGGAGCGGTTGCACGAGAAAACGAACTCGCTGCGCTGTTGCGCGACGCGGTCGAGCACGGCGCCAGCATCGGTTTCGTGTTGCCGTTGGACGAAGCGGAGGTGCGCGCCTACTGGCAGAACGTGATCGCGGCGGTCGCGGCGGGTGACCGGCTGTTGTGGGTCGCGACGGATGCGGCGGGCGGCTTGCTTGGCACGGTGCAACTCGCGCTTGAGCGGCGCGCGAATGGTCGGCACCGCGCCGAGGTGCAGAAGCTGCTCGTGTGGCACCGGGCCCGCGGGGCGGGCGTCGGCGCGGCGTTGATGCGGCGGCTGGAGGACGAGGCGCGGGCGCGCGGGCGGTCGCTGCTCTTCCTCGACACGAGCATCGGCGCGGCGGGCGCGGTGGCGTTCTACGAGAAGCTCGGCTACACGCCCTGCGGGGGCATCCCGGATTTCGCGGCGAATCCCGACGGCACGCTCGTGGCCAACGCGATCTTCTTCAAGCGGCTCGGGTGAGCGAGGTGGGCCCAAGCCTCGACCGCCAGTGGCGCCGGCACAATTGATTGGAAACCGCGCGCGCGCGGCCTTACCTCACGCGCCGTGCATAACGCGGAGCAACAGGCCTTCTTCGAACTGACGCCGCCCGCCGCGGCGCCGGCCGCGGGCGCGCCGCCGATTCTTTATGTGCGCAGCGCGCAGGCGAAGCGTTACCGGCTGACCCTGCGCCGTGACGGCACAGCGGTGGCCACAATCCCGCTTCGCGGAAGCGAGCGCGAGGCGGTGCGCTTCGTGGAACAGCATCGCGAGTGGCTGCAACGCGCGCGCGCCCGTCAGGCCCAGCGGCCGCGCGGCGCGGAGGTGTGGACCGTCGGCACGCACGTGCTCTGGCGCGGCGAGATGGAGGAGATCCGGGTCGCGGTCGAGGGGGCGAAGCCGCAGGTGAGCGTGGCGGCGGATGTGTTCCGCGTGTCCGCGCTCGACGGCGACCTGCGGCCGACGCTCGAGGCGCATTTCGCCCGGCGCGCGAAGATCGAATTGCCCGCGCGCGCCTGGGAACTGGCGGCGGAGACCGGCGTGGATCTGAAGAGCGTGAGCGTGCGCAACCAGCGTTCGCGCTGGGGTTCGTGCTCGGCCGGCGGCGCGGTGTCGCTCAACTGGCGGCTCGTGCAGACGCCCGACCGCGTGCGCGACTACATCATCTACCACGAGCTGATGCACCTGAAGGAAATGAACCACAGCGACCGGTTCTGGGCGCGCGTGGAGGAGGTGTGCCCGGATTGGCGCGAGGCCGAGCGCTGGCTCAAGCGCAACGGGAGTTTGCTGGGGTTGTGAGCGTCGCGGTGTGATGCATCGGCTTCCTAGAGGGATGATTTCTTCAGGAAGTCGGACATATAATAACGATTCCGGCGCGGAGGGACTCAAGCGGACAGCTGGGCAGCGCGGAGAGCGTCACGCACGGCGTCGAGGGAGAAGGGTTTTTGCACGAAGCCGGCCAGTCCCTTGCCGATGAAGCGGCCGACTGCTTCCTGCTCGTTGAACCCGCTCATCAGCACGACGCGCACGCCGGGCTGGAGGTGACGCAACTGGCGGAAGGTCTCCTCGCCGTCGAGATGCGGCATCGTGAGGTCGAGGAGCACGAGGCGGTAGCGTGCCGGATCGGCGCGGAATTTCTCCACGCCCACGCGGCCGTCCTCGGCAATCTCGACGGTGAAACCGAGGCTCTCGACCATGCGGGCGGCCACGGTGCGCACGGTTTCCTCGTCGTCGACGATGAGCACCGTGCCTTGGCCGGTCCACGCATCGGTCGTTTTTGGCGTGTTCGGGGTGGGCTCGGCGGGTTGGTCGATGGCGGGGAAGAAGAGCTTGAAGGTGGAGCCGCTGCCGGGCTCGGAGTAAACCTTGATGGCACCCAGATGGCTGCGGACGATGCCGAGGACGGCGGCAAGGCCGAGGCCGCGACCGGTGAACTTTGTGGTGAAGAACGGATCGAAGATGCGCGTGACAGTCTCGCGGTCCATGCCGCTGCCGTTGTCGCCGACCTCGAGGAACACGTAGTCGCCGGGCGGGATGCCGTCGTGCAGGAGAGTGCGGGAGTAATCGTCGTCGACGCGGGCGACGCCGGTGGTGAGGGCGATGACGCCGCTGCGGTCGCCGATGGCCTCCGAGGCGTTGAGCACGAGGTTCATGATGATCTGCCGGATCTGCGTGGCGTCGGCGGAGATGGCGGGGAGCGTGGGCGCGAGGTTGAGCCGGAGGACGCAGGTCTTG
>CAYYVB010000031.1:0-15929 GCA_964475035.1 uncultured Opitutaceae bacterium
CCGGCCTCGTCGAGTTCAAGAAGGGCCTCGAAACCGTCGCCAACGGCGGCACCTACTTCGGCCCCGGCGTCGCCGCCCTCCTCCGCAACGTCGTCGCCAACAACTCCCCCGCCTCCGGTGCCGACCTCCTCACCGACCGCGAGCGCGAGATCCTCAAGCTCGTCGCCGAGAGCCACTCGACCAAGGAAATCGCCCAGAAGCTCGGCATCAGCGTCAAGACGGTCGACAACCACCGCACGAACCTGATGCGGAAGCTCAATCTCCACGACGTCGCCAGCCTCACCCGTTACGCCCTCGAGATCGGTCTAATCGACCATCGCTCGCAGGCATGGGTGTCATGACGCAACCACCGGGCCTTATTAATCTTGCCCGCCCCGGGGCGCTTGACCGATAAACGGCCCACTTGCCGACCCTTTTTGCCATGAAGTCCCTGCAAAAGCTCTTCAGTCTCGCGCTCGCCGCCACCGTGCTGCTGCTCGCGGCCTGCACCAAGAAACCCGTCCGCGACGAGAATGCCCTCTCCTCGATGGGCGACTCGACGATCAATCCTGATCAAGTCGCGTTGCCGAGCGATCTCGCTCCCGACACCGGACTCGAGGCTCGCAACCTTCCGCCCGGCGCCACCGAGGATGAGTTTACCATCCGCGGCCTGATGGAAGCCGTCTATTTCGACTTCGACCGTTCCGCTGTCTCCGCCCGCGAACGCCCGAAGATCGAGGCCGCCGTCAAGTGGCTTAACGAGAACGCCGACAAGCGCATGCTCCTCGAGGGTCATTGCGACTGGCGCGGCACCGCCGAATACAACCTCGGCCTCGGCGACCGCCGTGCGAACGCCGTGAAGAAATACCTCGAGTCGCTCGGCATCCAAGCCAGCCGTCTTGAGATCCTCTCAAAGGGCTCGACCGAGGCCAAGCAGACCGGCGGCGACGCCGAGTGGGCCAAGGACCGCCGCGTCGAGTTCGTCGTGCTGAAGAAGTAAGCACGGCACGAACGCCGGACAATTTTCCAGCCGCGGAGCGATCCGCGGCTTTTTCGTGCGCGCATTTCCGAAATATCCGCACGGGCCGATGTGGTTTTGCGCGCTCGCGAGCAACAAGGAAGTTAACCGCGAAGGCATCCTGCGCACACGCGTCCCCCCGGCTGCATTCGTGCGCAAAAAAGGCGACGCCTGTGCGGCGCCGCCTTCGCATTAAAAATTAAATCCCAATCGAACCGAATCGCGTCCGAAGTCAGGCCCCCTTCGCCAAGCGCTCGAGCACGCGCGCGCTGGTCGCGATGCCCTTCTTCATGACGTCGAGGTTGAAGCTCTCGTTCGGGGCGTGGAGGTTGTCCTCCGGGAGGAAGAGGCCCATCATCACCGCGTCGAGGCCGAGCACTGTCTTGATGTCGGCGATGAGACCAACGCTGCCGCCCTCGCGCAGGTAGAGCGCGGGCTTGCCCCACACTTCCTTCGTCGCGGCGTCGAGCGCGCGGAAGCACGCGGCGAGCTGCGGCGACTGGTTCTTCGGCGTGTTGGAGCGGTCCGGCGGGATCACGACGTAAGGTGTCGCGACATGCTGCTCGATGATCTTGAGCGTGACGCCCTTCGGGCAGCGCTTCCGGATGGTTTTGAAGATGATTTCCTTCACGTTCTCGGGCGTCTGGTTCGGCACAAGGCGGCAGGTGACCTTCGCACTGGCCTTGCTCGGGATGACGGTCTTCGTCCCCTCGCCTTGGTAGCCGCCGCTGAAGCCGTTGAACTCGAGCGTCGGGAGGAAACGGATCGCCTCGAACGGCGTGTAACCCGGAGGCGTGTGGAATTTCGGGATGCCGAGGAATTTCTGGTAGGCGTCCTTCTTGAGTCCGGCCTTCTTGAGCTGCTCGCGCTCCCACTTCTCGGGTTCGATCACTTTGCCATAGAAGCCCGGGATGTTCACGCGGCCGTCCGGCGTGTGCAGCGAGGCGCAGAGTTCGGCGAGGGCCTGGAGCGGATTCATCAGCACGCCGCCGTTCATGCCGGAGTGCAGGTCGGATTTCGGGCCGGTGAGCTCGATCTCAAAGGCCAGCATGCCGCGCAGGCCGACCGTAACGACCATCTGGTCGGGCGACGGGATGCCGGTGTCCGACATGAAGATGAAGTCGCCGTCGAGCTTCTTGCGGTGCTTGCGGAGGAAGCTCTTGAAGTTCTTCGAGCCGATCTCCTCCTCACCCTCGACGACGAAGGTGATGTTGAGCGGCAGGTCCGGCTCCTTCTCGAGCAGTTGCGCCACGGCGGCGACGTGCACGAGGAGCGGACCCTTGTTGTCGGCGGTGCCGCGGCCATACATCCGGTTGCCCTTGATGGTCGGCTCGAACGGTGCGGACTTCCACTGGGCGAGCGGATCGGGCGGCTGCACGTCGTAGTGACCGTAGATGATCACGTGCGGCGACGTCTTGTTGACGATGCGCTTGGCGAGGATGACCGGGTGGAGTTCCGTGGGGACGGACTCGACGGCGAAGCCGATTTCCTGGAACAATGCGGTCAGGAAATTCTGGGCGCCCACCATGCCGTCCTTGAACTTGGGGTCGGCAGAGACGCTGGCGTGACGGACGTATTCCTTGAGTTTCTCGATGGGGTCGAACATGCGAGCGAATTTGCACCAAGCCCCGCCCCGGCGCTAGCCGAATCGCCCGACGCCGGCGCGAAGTTACTTCACGTGTGCGACCGGATTACGCGGGCTTACTCATTGCCGGGGAATCGCTGCCGGCCGACCTCGTAGAGCGAGAGCAATTCGGGCATCCAATGCTGTAGCGCCGCGATGCGGTCCTGCCCGAGCGGATGTGTCGAGAAATACTTCGTGAACGCGGGCTTCTGGCCCGACTGCGCGAGCATCTTGCGCCAGAAATCGACCGCCGCCCGCGGGTCGTAGCCAGCACGTGCCGCGTAGCGGGCGCCGACGCGATCCGCCTCGCTCTCGTGCTCGCGCGAATAGGCCAGCACCGTGCCGGCAATCCCCAAGCCGCCAATCACGCGCGCCCACTCGCCATCGCGCCGGCCTTCGCTGCCGACCGCCACGGCGACGCCGGCCAAGCCGGCGAGAATGTTGTTGCTCATGCGCTCACCGCCATGCCGCAACACGACGTGCGCGATCTCGTGTCCGATCACGGCCGCGAGTTCGGCGTCATTGCCCACGAAATCCATCAGACCGGTGTAGACGCCGACCTTGCCGCCGGGCAGCGCGAAGGCGTTGAGTTCATCCGAGACGAACACCACGAACTCCCACTGAGCCGCCGGCATGTCTGGTCCAATCACCTGCCGCAGGCGGGCACCGATGCGCTGGACGCGGGCATTGCGCTCGGCATCGCGCGAGATGGGGAGCTTCTGCTTCAGTTCCTCAAACGCGGACAGTCCCATCCGCGATTCCTCGGCGGCAGAGGTCAGCAAAATGCGGCTGCGCCCTGTTTCAGGCACGGTCTGGCAGCCCGAGAGAAGCACCATCACCGCCAGGACAGACCAAACGCTGCGACATGCCGATTTCATGAACCAAACCTACTCAGTTTCGCGCCGGCTCCAAGCAGCGATTCCGGAGTGAAATCATCCGCCTCAGTGCCTGAAGTGCCGGATGCCGGTGAAGACCATCGCCATGCCGCGTTCGTCGGCGGCCTTGATGACTTCCTCATCGCGGATCGCGCCGCCCGGTTGGATCGCGGCGGTCGCGCCGGCATCGGCCGCGGCGAGCAGGCCGTCGGCGAACGGGAACAAGGCCTCGCTCGCCACGACGCTGCCGCGGAGGTCGAGCTTTGCTTCGCCGGCTTTCCACACGGCGATGCGCGAGCTGTCGACGCGCGCCATCTGGCCGGCGCCGACGCCGAGGGTCTGCTCGCCGCGGCAATAGACGATGGCGTTGGATTTCACATGCTTGCCCACCTTCCAGCCGAAGAGCATCGCCTCCCACTCCTCGGCGGTTGGCTGACGCTTGGTCACCACCTTGAACTCGCGCAGGTTCCCCAGCGTGCGGTCGCGGTCCTGCACAAGCACGCCGCCGACGACGGAACGGATCTCCTGCAGTGCGTCTGCGCCGATGCCTTCCTTCGCGACCATGAGGCGAAGATTCTTCTTCTTCGCAAAAGTCGCCAGTGCCTCATCGCTGAAGCGCGGGGCGATGATCACCTCGGTGAAGATGTCCTTGATCTGTTCCGCCACGTCCTGACCTAGCGTCTGGTTGACAACAATGATGCCTCCAAACGGCGCCTGCCGATCCGTCGCGTAGGCTTTTTCCCATGCCTCGAGCAGTGTCGCCCCACTCGCCACGCCGCACGGGTTGGTATGCTTCAGGATCGCGACCGTCGGCTTTTCGAACTCGCCGATCAGGTAGGTCGCGGAAGTGATGTCCAAGATGTTGTTGTAACTGAGTTCCTTCCCTTGGAGCTGCTGGAAGTGCTCGTGGAACGTGCCGTAGAGCGCGGCCTTCTGGTGTGGATTTTCACCATAGCGCAGGCTCTGCGCCTTCTTCAGCGAGAGAGAAAATGTGGCCGGGAAACCGCTCAATGCCTCCAGGTCGGGCTCGTCTTGCTGCGTCTCGAGGTAACGGGCGATGGCGGCGTCGTAACTCGCCGTGCGGGCGAAAACCTTCAACGCGAGCCGGCGGCGCAACGCCTTCAACTCGGCGCTCCTCTCCCCGGCTGTCAACGCCGTGAGCACGCCGGCGTAGTCCTCCGGATCGCAAACGACAGTGACGCTCTCGTGATTCTTCGCCGCGCTGCGCAGCATCGACGGGCCGCCGATGTCGATGTTCTCGATCGCCTCCTCGAACTCGACGTGCGGCTTCGCCACGGTCTGCTCGAACGGATACAGGTTCACCACGACGAGGTCGATGAGCCCGATCTGGTTCTTCTCCGCCTGCGCGAGGTGGTCCGCCTTGTCGCGCCGGCAAAGCAGGCCGCCGTGGATCTTCGGATGCAGGGTCTTCACGCGCCCCTCCATGATCTCCGGAAACCCCGTGTGGGCGCTCACCTCGGTGACCGGCAGACCGGCCTCGGCGAGGAGCTTGGCCGTGCCGCCCGTGGACAACAGCGTGAAGCCATGTTGCCGGACGAGCGCGGTGGCGAAGTCCACCAGGCCGCGTTTATCGCTGACGGAAAGGAGCGCGAGCTTAGCCATGAACTTAGACACCGGTGCGCGCGTAGTCTGGCAAGCGGGAAAACCTCCCGATGACGTAGAGCGCGGCTAGGTGCCGGAAATCCCGATGATGTCACCGGCCGGATCCACATCGATCCGCTCGGCGGCGGGCAACTTCGGCAGCGCAGGCATGCGCATCATCTGCCCCGTCAGTGCGACGATGAAACCCGCGCCGGCCGCGAGTTCGAAGTCGCGCACCGTGATGCGAAATCCGCGCGGACGGCCGAGCTTGTCCGGATCGTCCGAGAGCGAGTTCTGCGTCTTCGCCATGCAGACCGGGAGTTTGCCGAACCCCGCGATCTCGAACAGTCCGAGCTTCAATTCGGCCTCGGGCAACAGGTCGACGCCGTCGGCGCCGTAGAACCGGCGCGCGATCGTCTCGATTTTCGTCCGCACGGGCTGATCATCGGCGTAGGTGAGTTCCAAGGGCGGAGTATGAAAGGGCAACCCCCGCAGCACGGTCTCGGCCAGTTCGACGCCACCGGCACCACCGCGCGCAAAGACTTCCGAGCCAGCGCACGGCACCCCCAGGGCACCGCAAAACGCCGCGACCCGCTCGATCTCGTCCGGCGTATCGCTGGGGAATCGGTTCAGCGCCACCGTCACCGGCCGGCGGAAATTCCGCGCCGCGGACACGTGCGCCTCGAGGTTGGCGAGCCCGCGTTCGAGCGCGGCAAAGTCGGGCTTCGTCAATTCCTCCAACGGCGCGCCGCCGTGGAGCTTCAGCGCCCGCACCGTGGCGACGATGACGATGGCGTCCGGATTCAGCCCGGCCTGCCGGCATTTGATGTCGATGAATTTTTCGCCTCCGAGGTCGAAGGCGAAACCCGCCTCGGTCACCACGTAGTCGGCGTGCGCGAGTGCCATCCGCGTCGCGAGGACCGAATTGCACCCGTGCGCAATGTTGGCGAACGGCCCTCCGTGGACAAAAGCCGGCACGCCCTCGCGGCTTTGCACGAGGTTCGGCATGAGGGCGTCGCGCAGGAGCGCGAGCATCGCGCCCGTGGCTTTGAACTCCGCGGCGCGCACCGGTTCGCCCTCGGCCGTGAAGCCGACAACGATGCGGTCGAGGCGCGCGCGCAGGTCGGGCATCGAGTCGGCGAGGCAGAGGATCGCCATGATCTCGGACGCCGCCGTGATGTCGAAGCCGCTGCGGCGCTCGCCGGTCTTGGCGCCGGCGTTGAGCGTGACGTTGCGCAGGGCGCGGTCGTTGACGTCGAGCACGCGCTTCCAGAGCACCTGCGACGGCGCGAGGCGCGTCTGCTTTTGGTGGAGCTGGTTGTCGATGATCGACGCGAGCAGGTTGTGCGCGGCGGTGATGGCGTGAAAATCGCCCGTGAAATGCAGGTTGATGTCAGTCGCCGGCTGCACGGTGCTGAGCCCGCCGCCGGTGGCACCGCCTTTGCGACCGAAGACGGGACCCATCGAAGGCTGACGGAGCGCGAGGGCAGATTTCTTGCCCAGCTGACGCAGCCCTTGCGCGAGCCCGATCGAGGTGACCGTCTTGCCCTCGCCGGCGGGCGTCGGCGTGATGGCGGAGACGAGGATGAGCTTGCCGCGCGGCGGCCGGTCTTTCAGCGCGGCCAAGGCAACCTTCGCCTTGTCTCGGCCGTAGAGCAACAGATGCTCGTCGGCGATTCCGATCTCCCGGGCGACTTCCGCTATGTGCTTCATGATGGTCTCCGTGCCCGTCACTCAACCGCAGCCTCCCGCCCCTCTCAACCGCCAATGCCCTCCCCCGCTCTGGAATTACCCGGACTTCGCGTCGAATTAGACAAACTCGTCTATCGTCACGGCGCCGAGCTGCCGCCGGACCGGCCGCACGCCTTCGTCTATTTCCTCACCATCCACAACGACTCCGCCCGCACGGTCACCTTGCTCGGCCGCAAGTGGATCGTCGAACACGACGACGGCACCCAACTCGTCATCGAGGGCGACGGCATCGTCGGCGAGACGCCGCGCCTCGCACCCGGCGCGCATTTTTCCTACAATAGCTACCACCTCGCCGCCTGCGACGCGCGGGCGCACGGCAGTTTCCACGGCATCGACGAGCACGGCGCGCGCATCTTCGTGCGCATCCCGCTCTTCGAACTCGTCATCCCGCCGACCTGAGCCGCGCCCCGGCCGCGACCTTTGCCTTGCGCTCGTCCGCGCCGTGAGGCTCCCTCAACGCGCGCAATGAAGCTCATCGACCTCAACCGCGAAGGCGGGATCGGCGCCAACTCCCTCTACTGCCAGCTCGGCGACTTCCACTTCGTCGTCGACAGCGGCCTGCACCCGAAGATGACCGGCCGCCTCGCCGCGCCCGACCTGCGCCCGCTGGCCGGGGTCGAACTCGACCTGATCATCGTCACGCATTGCCACCTCGACCACATCGGCTCGCTGCCGCTGCTCATGCGCGCGCATCCGAACACGCCGGTCATCCTGACCGCGCCGAGCCGCATGATCATCGACCGAATGCTGCACAACTCCGCCAACGTCATGGTGCGCGAGCGTGAGGAGAAGGGCGTGCTGGATTACCCGCTCTTCACGCACGAGGAGATCGACCGTCTGATGCCGCGGCTGCATCCGCATCCGTTCAACCACCCGCGCAAATTCACCGGCCGGCGCGACGAGATCGAGTTCACCCTCTACCCCGCCGGCCATATCGCCGGTGCCGCTGGCGTCGAGATCCTCCATAAACACCGCCGTATCTTCTTCACCGGCGACGTGCTCTTCGAGGCGCAGAGCACGCTCGGCCCTGCGAAATTCCCGCGTCACCAGCATTACGACACGCTCATCATGGAGACGACGCGCGGCGCCACCGAGCGCCCCGCCGGCCGCACCCGCTCGTCCGAAGTCCTGCGCCTGGTCGACACAATCAACGACACGCTGCAACGCGGCGGCTCGGTGCTCATCCCGGTCTTCGCGCTCGGCCGCATGCAGGAGATCCTCGCGATCCTGCACGACGCGCGTAAGTTCGGGAAACTCGTCGAGGCGCCCATCTTCGCCACCGGCCTCGGCCTCGATCTCTGCGATTATTTCGACCAAATCGCCAAGAAGACCGGCCTCGTGCACTTCACCCGCACGATCCTGAAGGACCTAAAGGTGCGAAAATCCCCGCGCGACCTCGTGCCCGGCAAGCAACCCGGCGAGCAAGGCCTCTACGTCGTCAGCTCGGGCATGGTCGTGGAGAATACGCCCTCCTACACGCTTGCCTCCTGCCTGCTCGGCGGCGCGAAGAACTCGATCTGCTTCGTCGGCTACGCCGACCCCGACACGCCCGGCGGCCAGCTCCAGGCGGCCAAGAACGGCCAAGACTTCCTCTTCGCCGCGGCGAACGTGAAGACGAAGATCCGAGCCGCCATCGAGCGCTTCGAACTCTCCGGTCACGCAGATCGCGAGGAATTGGTGGAATTCGCCGTCGAATGTTCGCCCCGCTCGCTCGTCATCACGCACGGCGACCCGCCCGCGCGCGCATGGTTCATGCAGGAACTCGCCGCCAAGCTCCCGCACACCAAGCTCCTCGATCCGACGCCGCTGACCGAATACCGTGTGTGAGGTATGAGTGCTTTTTCTAGACTGGTGCGAGTCCAACGAGAGCGGAAATTTTCTCCGCATCATCTATTGCTAGGTGCAGCCAGAATGACTCTCGAGTCAGCGAAGAAACGTCAGCCTGGTTGGCTCTACAATGAGCTTATCACGATGGCATTTTCGGGAATGGCAGTTGAGGCACTGACTAATTCTTTTGGCGCCCGTCTTTTTAATGACTGGAAGAAGAATCACGAAAAGATGCCTGTCCGAAAAAAGATACGAAAACTTCAGGAAAAACTTAAATTAAGTGAGCTTGAGCTAATGTGGGCGGACCTTGAGTGGCTCATCAATTTTCGGAACGATATCGCGCACGCGAAACCGGAGTTAGTTTCTTTCGACTCGAAAATGACGCAGGCAGAATTTGAAAGAATGAAGTTCGATTATCCTAAATCCGCACTGGAGTTATCTATCGAACTCAAGAACGCCAAACGCGCTTTAAAGATTGCTGAAAGTTATTTCGACCTTCTCTGCGGGAAAATGCCGTTCGAAAAGCTCGATGGTCTTCTTTCGGATAGTTTCTCGGGGAAAGTATCTGACTGACTGGATTAACGTCCCAGCACGCTGTGCAGCTTCGCGCACATCGCGGCGTTGCCGGCGACGTATTGGACGCGCGGGGACTTCAGCCAGAATTCGCGCAGCGGAAACGGGGTCGGCGTGAGGTAGTGCACTTCCCCACCCGCCTCGCTCATCATCGCGGCGGCGGCGGCGATGTCCCAGAGCTTGTTGTTGTGCTCCACGACGCCGTCGAGGTGTCCGACCGCGCAATACGCAAGGTGCAGCGCGCTGCTGCCGAGGCCGCGGATCTTGAACTCCTCGATCAGGCGCTTGCCCTCGGCGGCGTAGACCTTCTCCACCGGCGAGTGAAAACCGATCAGGCTGTGGCCGTGCGGTGCGCGGTCGGTGACGCGCGCGGCCTTGTCGCCGTCCCACACGCCGCGACCAGGGCCGCCGTGCATGAGGACGCGTCGCGCCATGTCGTAGATCACGCCGTAGACCGGCACGCCGTCCTCGAGGAGCGCGAGCGAGATGGCGACGTAGATGATGCCGTTGGCGTAATTGTTCGTGCCGTCGATCGGATCGAGCACCCAGCAATAGCGCGACGTGACCGGCACGGGCGTCTCGGTGACGGCGAGTTCCTCGCTGAAGAACTGGTCGCCGGGAAACTGCGCCGTGATCGCGCGCTGGATGGCCTCGGAGATGGCGATGTCGACCGGCGTGACGCGGGTGCCGTCGTATTTGAGCTGCGCGGTGGTGCGGCCGAATTCGGCGTGCAGCCGGGCGGTTTCGGCGAGCACGGCTTGCTGGGCGGCGACGATGCGCTGGTCGATGTCCGATGAATGCATGTCCACCACGATGAGCACACCCCGTGCGAAGAACCAAGAACAGAGTGCGCTGCCGAGCGATCGAGACGCGCTGCGTTGAGGTAGGGCGCGACCGCTGGGCGCGCCGCGCCAGTGGCATCACGTTCTCGGCGGGCCTAACGGTCCCGCCCTACCCCCGCTGGCATCACTTCTGCAGAGGTTTCACGTTTAGGCCGGCTGAAGCCGGCCCTACCCGCCTCACTCGTAGTCGTAGAGCTTCGGGTCGCGCGAAGGCGGCGGGCGGCGGACCTTGAACTTTCGGGCGGCCGGGGCGGGCGCGGCGGGGTCGGCCGGCTTTTCGGGGAAAGGCGGAGCATCCTCGCCTTCCGCGCCGAATTGATCGCCGAGCTGTTCCTCGAGCGTGTCGGGGTCGGCGCCCTCCTCGAGTTTGCGGACGACTTCCTCCATCGATTCATCGAGCTTCTCGCCGCCGAGTTCGGCCATGCGGCGCATCATCCGCGCCATCGCGCGCGGGTCGTTTTCGTCGACGTGTGCGAACTCGCGCTCCATCGCCTCCATCGCGGCATTGAGCTTCGCGTCGTCGGCGCCCTCCGTGCCCGGTCCGGCCGCCGGCGCGGGTGCGGCGGATTTCTCCTCCTTGCGCCGCGCGCCGCCGATCGTGAAGGCCGAGATGAGCTTCACCATCCGCGCCTTCGGGTTGTCGGGACAGCGCGGCGTGAGCCGGCCTTGCGCGAGCGTCTTCGCGTAGAACGAGTAGATGCGGTTCGTGTCGGGGCTGTAATACTCGTAGATGGGCATGGCGTCTGAAATCGGCTTCCGGAAAACCAAATCCCGGTCGCGGTCGGCAAGCGCTTTCGCTCACTCGCCGGCGCGCTCCGGGCTGAGCTGGTGGCCGCGTTTCACGGTCGGCGACTTGCCGGTGTTGAGCCGGTCGAGCACGGCGGCGAGGCGGCGCTTCTTCTCCTCCGTCTGGGTGAACATCTCCAGCTGCCCCGCGGGCTCCTCGACGCCGGAAAACCGCACGCCCACCAGACGCAACGGCCGGCGCTTGGTCCACGCGGCGCGCAGGAGCGGCGCGACCAGCGGATAAAACGGCGCCTCCAGATCGGTCGCTTCAGGCAGGCTGCGCCCGCTCGACGCGTCCTCCATGCCGGGATAGCGCACGCGGATGGTCAGCGTCTTGGCGCGCTTCCCGTCGGCGCGGATCGTGGGCATGAGGTCGTCGATCATGCGCTTGGCGATGCGCTCGATTTCAGCGAAGTCGGCGATGTCATGACCGAACGTCTCCTGCTGCGAATACGACTTCGCGTCCTCGTGCTCGGTCTCGACCGGTCGGTCGTCCTCGCCGCGCGCCATGCGCAGGATCTCCGGCGCGAAGCTTCCGAAAAGCGCCTCGAGCTCGCGCTCGGTCTTCGTGAACACGTCGCGCACGACGTGCAGGCCAGCGGCTTTCACGCGCTCCTCGGTCTTCTTGCCGATGCCGGGCAGGACGTTGATCGGGAGCGGCGCGAGGAAGTCCGCCTCCGTGCCCGGCGGGACGACGGTGAAGCCGCGCGGCTTGCGCGCCTTCGACGCGATGGCGGCGACGAGCTTGTTCGCCGCGACCCCGAAGGAGGCCGTGATCTGCAATTCGTCGGTGATGCGCTGCTGCAAGGCGCGGACGCGGCGCTCGATCTCCGCGGCGTCGCGGAAACCGCAGGGCGCGACATCGAGGTAACCTTCGTCGATCGAGTTGCGCTGCACGAGCGGCGTGAGGCTCTCGCACAGATCGAACATCCGGCGCGAGGTCTTGCCGTAGAGGCCGGAGGTGTGCGGCAGCAGGATGAGGTCGGGGCAGACGCGCAGCGCGAGCTTGGTCGGCATCGGCGTGTAGACGCCGGCGGCGCGGGCCTCGTAGCTGGCGGAGGAGATGATGCCGCGCTCGCGTCCGCCGACGGCGCACTTGGTGCCGCGCAGCTCCGGCTTCAGCGCCAGTTCGCAGGCGACGAAGAACGCGTCGGCATCGAGGTGGACAATGGTCGGCAGGGTCCGGAGCACGCGGACACGTTACGCCGGACCCAAAAAGAAGCGAGTCCGGCCTGGGCCGGACTCGCGGGTCGGTTGGTGTCGTTCAGTCGTGAAACTCTTCAGAGGCGGACGTGGCGGCGGATCTCGGCGCGCAGGTCGCCGGCGGCGTGACGCTCGACCAGACGGCTGAGGGCGTCGGCGTCGACCGTGGCGGAGACGACCACCAGTTCGCGGTTCGTGACGACGGCCACGCAGACGTCGAGGGGCTCGTCCTCGTCGGCGTCTTCGTCGACATAGACCATGACGGTTTCGTCGCGTCCAGAAACACCCACGAGGCGGGACCAGCCGCGCTTCTGCATGGCTTGGTCCGTGTCGGTGAGGATCCGGTTGCCGGACCAGTCGGCGGCGGAGTCAGAGGCGAGTTCGTAGACCCCGACGCTGGCGTGCTTGATGGCGCCGAGCGCAAGGCGGGCGTCCCCAATTTCCTCCTGGTCCGCGAAGAGCAGGCCGGTGCGGACCGTGCCGATCGTGGCACCGCCGACGCTGATCTGGACCTTGGTGTTCCAGTCGGCGTTGGTGGCGCGCATGACGTGGCGGCGGAGCGTGCTGGCGTCGCGGTCGAGGGTGACGTAGCTCGCCACCGCCAGACCAAGTGCGAGGAACGGCGTGAGGCAGATGCCCAACACCCAGGGCCAGATGCGGCGGCGGGGCGCGGGCGGGACGTTCGGGACGGGGTTCATGGCGGTGGCTCCGGTATAACGGATTGGAAGGAGGGGTGGAGTGCGCTCAGCCGCGGCTGCTGACCTTCACCTTCACTTTGCGCAGCGGCTCGATGTCGTATTTCTCGGCGAGGGCGCCGATCTTGTCCGCGCTGATGTTGCCGACGATGTTGACGAAGACGGCCTCGCCCTTGCGGTCGATGACGGTGACGACAAGACCGTCGATCACGTCTTCGCTGCGAATCTTGGCGAAGACCGCGACGTTGTCGCCGTCGTTGCGTTCGCGGACCGTGACCATGCGGGTCCAGCCCTGCTTCTCGAGCTTGGCGCGGACTTCGTCGATCTTGGCGATGGTCTCAGCGCGGTTGGTGTCGTCGAGTTCGACGACGTTGACGCGGACGCGCTTGATGTCGCCGACGATCTCGGCGGCGTCCGGTTCGTGGTGCTTGGCGATACGCGCGGCGAACTTGAGCAGCGCGGGCGAGAGGTTGACCTCGACGAACTCGCCCTTCGTGGAGGGGAGCAACTGGCCGATATCGACGTAGCCGGGTTCGTCTTCGGAGGCGAAGGTGGAGACGGCCAGCGCGCAGGTCAGGGTGGCGGCGGCGAGGGAGGAGCGGAGGAGCTTTTTCATGGAGACGGAGGCAGGGTTGGGTTGAGGGAGGTTGGCCGGATGCCCCCATCACACCGCCACCGCGGATGAAGTCGCAAAAATGTTTCCCCGGCGCGCCTCGCGTCCGGCCGCCCCGCTCGCGGAAACGCCTGCGAGTCAGGTGCGCGCGCGGCCCCGCCGCCACTGGGCGAGCGCTTCGCCCGTGAGGGAACGGGACGCTTCCTCGATGCCGGCACGCGGGCCGGCGTAGACAATCTCACCGCCCTGCGGACCGCCGCCGGGGCCGAGGTCGATGATCCAGTCGGCGAGGTGAATCACGTCGAGGTTGTGCTCGATCACGACGATGGTGTTGCCCGCGTCGCGCAGCTTGAAGAGCAGCTCCATCAGCCGCTGGATATCCGTCCAGTGCAGGCCGGTCGTCGGTTCGTCGAGGATGTAGAGCGTGCGGCCCTGTTCGCGCTTGCTGAGTTCGAGCGAGAGCTTGAGGCGCTGCGCCTCACCGCCGCTGAGCGTGGTGGCGGACTGGCCGAGGGAAAGATAACCGAGCCCGACGGCGTCGAGCGTCGCGAGTTTCTCGGCGATGCGCGGCACGGCGCGGAAGAGTTCCATCGCCTCGCGCACGGTGAGCTCGAGGACATCGGCGATGTTCTTGCCGTGGAAACGCACCTCGAGCGTCTCGCGGTTGAAACGCCGGCCGTCGCAGCTCGGGCACGGCGCGAAGGCGTCGGCCATGAACTGCATGTCGAGGCGGATCTGGCCGTCGCCCTGGCAGCGTTCGCAGCGGCCGCCGCGGACGTTGAAGGAGAAGCGGCTGGCCTTGTAGCCGCGCACCTTGGCGAGCGGGACCTGCGCGAAGAGATCGCGCAGCAAGTCGAGCAGGCCGACGTAGGTCGCGGGATTCGAGCGCGGGCTGCGGCCGATCGGCTCCTGGTCGACTTGCACGGTCTTCTCGAAATGCTCGAGGCCCGCGAGCCCCTTGTGTTTGCCGGGGAGGATTTTGGCGCCGTTGAGTTTTCGCGCGGTGGCAGCGGCGAGGATGTCGTTGACGAGCGAACTCTTGCCTGAACCGGAGACGCCCGTGACGCAGGTGAGCAACCCGACCGGAAACGCGGCGTCGACCTGCTTCAGGTTGTGCTCGGCCGCACCGCGCACGGTGAGCCAGCGGCCGTCGGGCGCGAGGGTCTTGGCGTCCTTCATCACGCCCATCTTGCCGGCGAGATACGGGCCGGTGCGCGAGTCCGAGGCGGACAATTTCATGCAGTCGGCCGGAGCGCCTTGAAAGAGAAGTTGTCCGCCCTCGCGACCGGCGCCGGGACCGAGCTCGATGAGCTGGTCGGCAAGGCGCATCGTGTCCTCGTCGTGCTCGACGACGACGACCGTGTTGCCGCGGTCGCGCAGGTCGCGGAGCGTGGCGAGGAGCTTGACGTTGTCGCTCGCGTGCAGGCCGATGCTCGGTTCGTCGAGGACGTAGATGACGCCGACGAGGCCCATGCCGAGCTGCGTCGCGAGACGCACGCGCTGCGCCTCGCCGCCGCTGAGCGTGCTGAACTCGCGGTCGAGCGTGAGGTAGCCGAGTCCGGTCTCGGCGAGGAAATGCAGGCGCTGCTCGATGCCGGCCACGACGTCCTGCACGGCGTCGACCCCGGTAAGCGTGGCGGCGAGCGCGCGGGTGCGTTCGTGCGCGGTGGCGACGTCGAGCGCGAGGAAGTCGGCGAAACCGAGACGGGCGCGGTCGGAGGCCGGCCCTACTTGGACGGCGGCGCTGCGGGGGTTGAGGCGGGCGCCGCGGCAGGTCGGACAGGTGCCGCTGACCATGTAGGTTGTGAGGCGCGCGCGGAAACCTTCGCTGTCCGTCTCGCGGAAACTCGTCATCAGGTCGGCCACGACGCCGGGGAACGGCATCGGCTTCGCCTCGCGCATGCGGCGGAGCTTGAAACTGAAAAGCCGCTCCCCCGCCCCGTGCAGGAGCGTGCGCCGTGTGGCCTCGGGGAGTTTTTTCCACGGCACGTCGGGGTCGAACGGCAGTTGCTCGGCGAGCTGCTTGAGCAGGGCGTTGTGCTTGATGATGAGATTTTTTCCGCCAATGCGCCACGGCTTGATCGCGCCCTCGCGGACGGATTTTTCCGAATCGGGGATGACGAGTTCGTCGCTGAACGTGAGGATGCGACCGAGTCCGCCGCAGTCGGCGCAGGCACCCTCCTTGTGGTTGGGCGAGAAATGCCGCGGCGTGAGCGGGTCGAAGACATCGCCGCAGATTTCGCAGGAAAGATTCTGGCTCAACGCGATCTCGCGCCACGGCGCGTCGGCGCTGCGTTGGACGAGCACGACCGCGCGGCTCTGGCCCTCGCGGAAGGCGAGTTCGAGCGAGTCGGCGAGGCGGCTGCGCTGGTCGGCGTTGAGCACGAGGCGGTCGACGACGAGGTCGACCGGGATCTCGGCGGTGCCGTTGGGCACGAGGCGCGGCTCGTCGATGGATTTCACCTCGCCGGAGATGCGGACGCGTTGGAAGCCGCGCTGGCGCAGGCGCGGGATCTCGTCGCGCAGGACGGAGGGCTTGG
>CAYYVB010000032.1:0-11056 GCA_964475035.1 uncultured Opitutaceae bacterium
TGGGTTCGAGTCCCACCCCGAGCAATTTTCTTTCCGGAGCGGAAAGAAAATTGTCGTAACCGAGCGAAATGTTTGGAATGGGTGTGTAAACCGCTGGAAATGGGTAGCCGAGACCTACGCGGTGGATTAACCTGTCGGCATGGGTTGGGTCGTGCTCATGCCGCTGTGGATTGTGCCGGGGCTGGCGCCGCTGGTGCTGGGCCGGGGCGGGGTGGGCCTGCTGATCATGAACGCGGTGCTGTGGGCTTGGTTGGTGCTGCCTTGGGAGTTTGCGGTGGCGGCGTGGGCGGGCGCGGTGCTGGCGAATGTGGCGTGTTTGCGGGAGCGCGACGCGGGGCGCTCTTAGCTCAATTACCAGGTGCTCAGCGCCACCCGCCTCCAGGTGTTGGTCTCCGTGCAAATGTAGAGATGGGTGGAGTCCGCCGCCCATGACCCGACCGCGCCAGCGGAGGTCGGAGTCGAGGGGATGGCGGAGACCCGCACGCCCAGCGTGCCGGTGACGTCGGGGTAAACGAAGCTCCTGCTATCCGTAATCCCCGCCATGTTCAAGTGAACCTGCACGCTCTCTCCGTTCTCGGGAGTAGCCACATAGAGGTAGCCGCGGCCGGTGCCGGTGCCGGAATACAACAGGAAACCCTCTTCGATAGCCATTATTGCGCTCCACGCACCGTGGGCATTGTTCCACCATTGGAGACCTGAGTCGGTCCAGCGTAGAACTGCATAGCCAGACGAGTCGTGTAGTGTGCGGTCGGAGAAATTCAAGGAGGCGAAACCGTTAGGGTCACGAATTAGGTTTTCCTCCGACGACAGCATCGTTTCTCCGTTGTAGCCGAGGATGTAGATAAACCCATCAGAGGTCTGGACAATAGAGCCCGGACCGCCCGCTGGTAAGCCCGGAGCGGCCAGCACGGGCTGGCCCCAAGGGTCGGTGGCCAACTGGCGAAGAAACCGCCAAGCCGTGCCGTCCGAAACGACAATGGCGGAGGAACCTCGGCCGAGGTCTTGGTTGCCGCTCAGTGTGTTAAAGCTCAGGTATCCGCCCTCACCAACATGGCTGAAGGCGACGGCGAATCCCGCGCCCACCGAGGAGGCGGACGGAAGTGTGAATGTCGCGCTCGACGAGCCGTTGAACTGAATCAGCTTCCCCCGGTCAGCGGCGGCGACGGTGTAGTTGCCGGTCTTGGTTTCGACGGCGGAGAACAAAGCGCCGAGTCCCGCGAGGGCCGTGGCCTGCGTCGTGCCACCAGTGCCGCCGTTGGCGATGGGGAGCGTGCCGGTGAGCGTGGACGCATCGAGGTTGAGCGTGAATCCGGAGCCGGTCGCGCCGCTAGTGAGGGTGCCGGTGCCGGTGAGGGAGCTGGTGACTACGTTGGCCGCGAGGGTCGTGCCGGTGAGGGTGCCGGCGGGGGCGACGACGGGTGCGGTCGTGGCGGCCGTGGCGCGGCCCTTGGTGTCGAGCGTGAGGACCGGGATGGCCGAGCTGCTGCCGTGGGTGCCGGGGTTGGAGTTGACGGTGGCGAGGGTGAGCGTGATCGCGCCGGTGCCGGTGCCGCTGCCGTCGCCGGAGAGGGTGATGGTCTGGTCGCCGGTGTTGGTGCCGCTGGTGTTGCCGCTGTGGGTGCCGGAAAAGGTGCCGCTCTGGGTCGCGAGGGTGCCGAGGCCAAGCTGGGTGCGCGCGGCGGCGGCGTCGGCCGCGGCGAGGAAGGTGCGGGTGAAGGCGGTGGTGTCGGTGATCTGGGAGGCGGTGACGGTGTCCTGGCTGGCGAGGGTGCCGACAGTGAAGGTGATCGGCTCCAGGCTGCCGTTGAACTTGAGGCCTTTGCCGCTCTCGGGCGTGACCTTGACCTGTTGGTTGGCGCTGTTGGCGGCGTTGCGTTTCGTGAAATAGTATTCGTGGGCCGTGGTCTGGCCGAAGGCGGTGGCTACGAGGAGGGCCGCAGCCGCGGTGAGGAGGAGGTGACGGAGGGTGTGCATGGTGAGACGGATGGAGATCATTTCTGGTGGCCGGTGAAGAAGACCCAGCCGGTGCCGGCGACGTAGAGGGCGAGCTCGTCGCCGTTGGCGGCGAACTGGCCGACTTCTCCCGGGTCGGTGGTGGCGGCGGGCATGGCGACGCGGGTGTGGAGGCCGTCGGTCGATTTGAGGACGAGGCTGGCCGCGGGCGGGTAGTCGGGGATGGCGGTTGGGGCCGGGGCATCGCCCGCGTAAACCTGCTTGAGGATGGTGACGTTGAAGCGAAGGGTGCGGCGCTCGGTGTTGTCGGCGTTGCGGATCTCGACGTCCACGACTGTGAGCATGCTGAGGTCGTTGCCGAGGGCGGAGACGAGCTGCGAGGTGTTGAGGTTGAGTTCTCCCTCGTAAACGGGGTCCTCGGTCTCGCCGGAGATGTTCTCGAAGTCATCGGCGAGGAAGAGGATGGTGGTGCCGCCGCTCTTGACGCCGGCGACGGCGATGACGTCGCCCTCCTCGAGTTCGACGGCGACGGAGCCGGTGCCGCCGGGGGCGGGCTGGCGGAGGTTGAGGCGGAGGTTGAACTTGTCGCCGGCGATCCAGCTTGGGCGCTCGAGGGCGGCGAGGCTGCCGGCGCTGCGGACGAGTTGGGCGCCGACAGGGGCGGCGACATTGAGGTAGAGATCGAGCGAGCGGGCCCAGGCCATAATGCCGGCACTCTACCCGGTCGGGGCGGTGCGGGCTACCCGTCGTGGCGCGCGTGGGGAGGGTGGCGCGGGGAGGGGAGGAGGGAGGGCGCGAGGCGATTGAGCCTTTCCTTGCGCCGCGCGCAGCCCCCGCAGTGCTGCATGTCGGTGCCGGCCACGGCGTCGATTGCTTTGGCAATTGGCTGTGCCACCGCCGCGACAGCGTCTCCCAAGCCGAAAGATTGGGGCGGCGAGGGCGGCCATGAGGTCCACCTGGGATTGGGTAGCGGGCAGCTCAGGACTGGATCTGAGTGCTGGAGCGTGGCGGCCAGATACGCATCGCACTGTTGAGTGCAGGAGCGACAAAGGCGGCGGCGGCTGTGGATGAGATAATCGGGAAGCGCATTCATGGTTCGCCGCAGCCAAGGCACGCAAAAACATAATCGACCGGATAGACGACCTTGTCGGCAGCGGAAGGCCAGGGCAGATCAAAGGTGTCGGTTGGCCAGGTCTCCGCATCATCCGGGTCGTAGCCGCTGAAATCGGGAGTGAACTCCAACTGAGTGCGCTCCTCAGACAGGGGGACGGCTGACGATCCATCCAAGTTCGACTGCATGAGCTGGAAGCTGACACGGATGCAGTTACCGCCGTTGCCCGGTCGCGGGAAACGCAGGAGCATTCGGCTCGCGGTCGTTTCGCACGATGATCCCCCACCGAGGTAGATGGCGGACCCCACCAAATGGGGTGATTCCTCGTCTTGGGGCACTTCGGTTTCGGTATCGAGAACGGTGAGGCTCTTCGCGTCCTCGATCAGTTCCGCCGTGGTGTATTCGTCGCTGAGGCTCGTGTAGTGTGCACCTGAGCTGTCGCCTTCAGCCGCACCGCAACCGCAGGGACCTCCATCGGCAGCTAGAATGCGGAGCGTTGCCGATTCGCTAAGCTCGTAACAATCGGGATGGCCGTCGAAGACGGAGGCGTAGGGTCCGGGCACACTCGTGAAAGTCGCTGATGCGCTGCCATGGCTGGCGGTCAAAAAAGCCGACAATGAGCCGCTGACCGTCAGGTGGGGGCGACTCATGGTTATAACCCCGCTCCAGACCATTATTGCAAAAGTGGGCGCGGGTGGCTCGGGATAACAGCCGTGCGTGATTTCGCCCGAGGCATAGGCCTGATGGTAAACCGGCCCGCTGGAACCGAAGCGCCAGCCCATGCGGTATTGGATGTGCGTGCCTTGAAAAAAACTGATGAGAGCCTGGCAATCGCAACAGCCGCAGGGCTGGTAGGGCATGAGGGCCGTGCTCATTCTCAAAGCCCCCAGAAATTGTGGGTGGTGGGACCGCAGCGCTGATGACCCAGCGAGTGCGTGACGAATTGGGTCACGGACACCGATCCACCCGATGCCGAGACTGCCGCGAGAGCGACACGACCAAGAGTTTCAGTAGGTGTCGGCAAGGAGCCGAATTTCACCTCGGCTTCGGCGATCTCGAGGGTTTCCTCGTCAAGCGTGACCTCGAGGTAGATGTGGCCGCTACCACTGACGCCGATCGGTGTGACGCCATCCGCTCCTGACGGCGTGATCGAGTTGATCGCCCCGGCGGCGACGAGGACCTTGGTGCCCTCTCCATCACTGGCATCGCGCACCTTGAACGGATGCGGGTTGGCCAGGTCGAAGTAGAAGCTGGTGCCGCCGTCGTTGGTGTAGAGGCGGACGGCGGAGGCGGGGTTGTCGATGATCTTGAGCTCGATGTAGCTGGGGGCGTAGCCGTTTTCGGTCGTCTCATCGATGGCGGTGGCGATGCGGATGAGGGAGGTCGGCGCCGCGCGGAGAGTGCAGTGGATGCGGTTTTCCGCGAGCGGCTGGCCGCCGGGGTCGTTGACTCCCGAGGGGGTCGATTGGATGTAGAGCAGGTCGCCGACCATCGGGTAGTAGGCGCGGAGCAGGCGCTGCCCCGCGGGGAGGTCCTGCTGCTCAAGACCGGCGCCGGCGATGACATTGCCGGCGCCGGACTCGCCCGTGACGCGGAAGACGCCGGCGGCCTCCGTCGGCTCGATGGTGATGTGGTCGCCGGCCTCGAGGCCGAGCACGACATGGAGCTCCGGGTCGTGCGGCTGCGGGCTGCTGGCCAGGGCGTGGGTCGTCTTGACCTCGTCCCAGTCGAGCACGGTGAGCTCGCGGACGTGCATGTCGCGCTCGATGTCGATGGGGTCGATGGAGAGCACGGCCGGCAGGCCGGAGTCGGGGTCGGTGTTGTTTTTCGACGTTACGCGGATGCCGGCGGCGTCCACGTCGATCTTGACGTCGTCGTTCTCGAAGTGCAGCTCGCCGGAGATGTCGGTGACGAGGGCGAACCATGACTTTTCGTGCACGGCGAACTCGAGGGTCGAGAGCGTGCCGACGAGGCCGGGGTCGTGGGGCGTGATCCAGGCGCGGTAACGGGTCTGGCCCTCGTGGGCGAGGCTGACGATGTCGCCCTCCTCGGGCAGGCGAGCGCCGACGTAGAACTCCTCCAGGGCGGTGACGAGCTCGCCGACGGTTGGGCGCTCGCTGTCGGGGTCGGCCTGCTCGTATTCTGTCTGCCAGACGTAGGGCACGCGCGCGGGGGTGAGGAGGGCATACCAGGTCTGCTCGTCCGGGGCGGTGCCGACGGTGAAATCCAAGGCGACATCCTCGCTGCCCTTGGGGTCGGTCCGGCTGATGCGAGCGCGGTAGCGCAAGACCAGGATGGGATCCTCGCCCTCGGGATCGTCGCCCTCGCGGGAGTGCAGGTTGACGAGGTCGCCCTCGGCCGGCGAGGGTGGCGGATTGAGGGGGGAGTTTTCGGGATGATACAGCAGTTCGAGGGCGGCGCGGAGCTCGGTCGGCGTCGGGGCCGCCGCTTCGGAGACGAAGGAGGTGACGAGCACGCGGCCCGAGGCTCCTGCAGCGCCGCCTGGGCGGGCGGCGAATTGCACCCCGCCGGCGGTGTGGGTGACGCGCAGCGTGGGGCTGCTGATGGGCGTGAGGGAGCGGAGGTAGCGGACGATCTGAGCGCCCCAGTTGGAGTCGATGGGCGCGCCCTGACGGGGTTCCCGAGGGAGTTGGGGGCGGCCGGACATGTCGGTAGATCAGGTGTTGGAGGGGTAGATGTCGGTGTCCCACTCGTCGGCGCCGGTCCATTCCTCGATGCGTTCCCAACTGCCGCGGATGCCCTGCAGCACGGCGCGGTCGGCGGTCTTGAGCCAGACGTAGCCGCCGGGCAGGCCGGGGAAGTTGCCGGGTGTGCCACGTTTGCCAGTCTGCTCCGGGGAGGGCTGCTGGAAGCTGCGGGTCGTGCGGCGGGCGATCGGTGCCGGCACGATGTAGCTCTCCTGCCCGCGCCGGAGCTTGTTGACGAAATGCTTGGCGTTCGTCGTGAGCGCGGTGAAGAGCGCCTTGCGTTCGGCGGAGTTGTTCGCGGTGCGCCAAGCGGCGATCTTGTCGAGGTCGTCGTCGGACAGTTCCTTGTCGCCGCCGGGACGGTAGAGGGGGTGTTTCTCGAGGGGTTTCTCGAGGGTGGAGGCCTCGATCTCGTAGGTGGCCTGGTCGTTGGCCAGGACGATGGTCATGGTGCCGGGACCATCCATGCCGGCGCCGTCGGGCACGATCTCGACACTCTCGACCATGCCGACGGAGCCGTCGATGGTCTGGCCGAGGTTGGGCTGGGCATTGAGCAGGGCGGAGAATGGCCCGCGGTAGATGCGGGTCGTCTTGTTGCCCTGCGCGGTGTTGACGACCCGGGGCGAGCCCGGTTGCTCGTGAATCCGAGAGGAGCCGATCCAGCGCGTGCGGGGGTTGGCCATGATCAGAGCCAGGTCGTTGCCAGATAGCGCGGCTGTTCGGCGCCGGATTTCACAATGAAATCCCTCATTTTCTCCACGGCGACCGCCGTGCGGCGGGCGTAGTCCAGAGCGGGTCCGCCCGCGCCGCCGATGAAGCCGCCGATGCGCGCGAGGCGGTCGGAGTCGGTGGTCGGCGCTCGTGTGCCGCCGAGTGCGCTGCCGGCCGCGCCCGCATTGGCGCCCTCCTCAGCCATGGGTTGCAGTGGGGGCACAAGACTTTTGATGAGGGCGGAAAGTTGGGCGCCGAGCGCGCCGGCGCCGGCGACGTCATCGATTTTGAGATTTCGGCCGAGGGCGACGAGATCGGCGGCGACTTGGGTGATGGGGGCGCGCAGGGCGCCGAGGCCCTGCCGCGCCTGCTCCTTGCCCATCGCATCGAGCTGGCCGACGGTATAGGACTCGCCACCGAATCCGTAGCGGACGCCCTCTTTCTCGACGCCCTGACGGCGCTGTTCGTAATTGATGTAGCCGGACCGCTTTTCAAACTCCGCGGTCAACACAGAGAGGCGAGCGTTCCACGCATCGACGAGTTTTGTTTCCTCCTGCGAGCGACCCCACTTGGTTTTGGCAAACGGCCCGCCCTTGAAGTCGCCGACTTTCGATCCGAAGCCAAATTCCGCCACAGTCTGCTCATAGGCACGGGCGGAGGCATCGCCTCCTTTTTTGAGATTTTCCTTGTCGAAAATCTGCTCGAATGCGGCCTGCACGTAGGTGAGCGGCGTCTCGATGGCCTTGAGCATGGCGGCGCCGAACTGGGCGGCGGCGCCGACGAGGACGTCGGCGATGCCGCCCAGGTTGGAAAAGACGGCACCGACGAGCACGCCCATGCCCTCGACGGCGGCGCGGAAGCTGGCCGAGAAGAAATTGATGGCCTTGGCCATGCCGAGCTGGAGGGTGATGTAGAGCAGCTCACCGATGCGGCCGGCCTCAATGGCGGCGGGGATGGCGCGGAACATCGTGCCGATGTCGCGCCCGATCTTGGCGAGGTCGATGGCCTTGAGCCATTGGAGGATGGCGCGGAAGGCGGGGGCCGCGCCCTCGGCCACGCCGGCGAAGAGCGTGCGCACGCGGTTGCGGAGATCGTTCATCAGTCTCGAAATCTCGGTGAAGATGCGGGCGTTGCGCTGGAAGATGGCGGCGAGGCCGGAGTGCTCCTTGATGGCCTCCTGCAGGGCGGCGGGGTCGCTGAGGAGGGCGAGCATCTCGCCGCCGCTGCGGCCGAAGATGGCCATGGCCGCGGCCGTGCGCTCGGCCGGCGTCGCGAGGGCGCGGATCCTCGCGCCGATGGCGTCGAGCTGCTGCGGGAAGCGGAGTTTTTTCAGCGCCTCGATGTCGAGGCCTAGCTGGCGGAAGATGAACTTGGTGTTCTCGCCCTGCTCGTTGACGCCGCCGAGGGCCCGCTGGAGGAGCTGCGCGTCGCGACCGACGTTGCCGGCGGAGAGGCCGGCGTCGTCGTAGGCCTCCTGGAGGATGACGAGGTCGCGGATGCTCTGGCCGGTGGCGCGGGAGAGTTTCTCGAGGGAGCGGCCCTCCTCGAAGCGCTTGACGACGCTGCCGACGATGGCCTCGCCGGATTTGAAGACGGCGAAGGCGCCGCCGATGCTGGCGATGAGCGGCGCGGCGCCGCGCATCATGCCCATGAAGCCGGCGAACTGGTTTCGGATGGCCGCGAGCGGGCCGAGGAACTCGGCTCCGTTGAGGTTCATCGTCGCGGCGAGATTCATGGGTGGTCAGCGCGGGGGCGAGGGCGGGGGCTGGGGAGGTGGCATCGGGTCGCTGGGCGCTCCCCGCTACGAGGCGGAGCGGATGGCGGCGATGAGCTCCTGGTCGGCGTAGGTCGGGCCCTTGGCCTCGTTGCCGTAGCGGGCGTCGATGGCGGCGTAGAGGGCGAAGGCTTGGGCGAGGGGGACGTTCATGGCGTGGTCGATGGTCCAGCCGTATTCGTGCATGAGGGTGTCGATGAGGGTCAGGGCCCAGCCGAGTCCGTTCGACTTGGCGGGGAGGCCGGCGAGATCACCGGCGCCGGGCTGCTTTTTTTTTCGGCAGCACCGGCGCCGGCGTCTTCACCCGAGGACGCGGGGGAACCGATGATCGTGCTCTGGGCACGGGCAAGCTGGGTGTTGATGGCCGCGCCGAGGGCGGGCAGGTCGCCGACCGGGATGGCGTCGGCGAAGAGCATGACTTCGCGGCGGAAGGCCTCGCGGCCGCGCGCCAGCACGTCCAGGATCGCCTCGGGCGGCTGGGAGAGGGTGAACACCGCCTCGAGCACATCGAGGCTCGTGGGGGCGGTGGCGGTGGCCGTGACGAAGGGCGAGCCGAGCTGCTCGAGGAGCAGGTAGCGGCCGGTGGTGAACGGGAGGATCTCCACCGCGCCGACGCGCAGCGGGGGCGGGAAGAAGGCCTCGCGGACCTTGCGGGGGTTGCGGCCGCTGGCCGCGGCGTGCGAGGCGGCGTTGGCGGCGGCGATCTCGGCGGGAGTGAAGCCGGCCGGGTGGCCGGCGGGCTTCGTGCGGGAGATTTTTCCCATGGCGGCGTCCTCGGTGGTTCAGGTTCAGGAGCCGACGGTGAGTCCGGTGTAGCGGACGGCGGTGACGGCGTATTTGGCGACGTCGTTCTGCTTCCACATGCGGCGGATGGATTCGACCTGGCAATTGGCGACGCCGGCGAGGGTGATGACGTCGCCGATCTCGAGTTCGGGCATGCTCGTCTTCACGACCATGTTGAACTGGCACTCCTTCTTCTGGTTGAAGTAGATGACGGTGACGGTGAAGCCGTCCTCGTCCTGGACCTCGAGTTTGTCGGAGGAGTCGCCGACCTCGGCGTCGGTGATGATGCCGGTGCCCTCGTAGAGGCCGCCGGTGCCCCAGAGGACGGTGTTGTCGCCGACGACGGTGGGGTTGTTGACGCCGAGGAGCGCGGTCGGGCGGATGAGGCCGGCGTTGAAGGCGGCGAGGAGCAGCCAGAGGGTGAGGGCCGCGGCCGCGCCGAGAGTGGCATGGACGAGGCAGAGGCAGGCGACGAGCAGGAGGCTCGCGACAACGAGGCGGCGGCCGAGGGCGGTGTGGAGGGAGGGGAGCATGGCGGTGAGTGGTGGGCGGTTGGGAGGAGGCGGAGAGTCAGCCGAGCAGGTTGCGGTATTCGACGGGTGGGAGGGCGATGATGAGCTCGAAATCGAGCTTGTAGGCGGCGAGCGGCACGCCCTCGGGGAGGACGACGGGGAGGGCGCGGCGGTAGAGGAGGTAGCGGCTGGTCGTGCGGTCGGGCCAGGTGTAGCCGCGGACGCGGTCGCGGGTGTCGGCCACGAGGCGGAGCAGGGCCGCGCGGCTGGCGGTGGGGGTGACGAGGGCCTCGTTGGGCTTGGCGGTCAGGCCGAGGTTGGCGGAGATGCCGAGGGAGAGGCGCTGCGCGCAGAAGGCGCCGGCCTGGGCGTTGTCGCCGGTGTTGTCCTCGCCGTCCCAGTGGAGGACGATGCGCCAGCCGGCCGGAGACTCGGCGAGAAGCTCGAGGAAGTGGTAGGGGTCGCGGGCGAGCGTGACCAGGCCGGCGTGGTCGCGCGCCCAGGGCTCGAGGTCGGCGCGGAGCTCCTGAAGGATTTTTTCCGGGGTGTAGTATTCGGCCTGGGACATGGAAGGGATGGCGCTGAAGGCCAGAAGCAGAGCTGTGAGGGCGAGACGCATCAGAAGGCGTTGCGGGAGCTGCGCGTGCGGGCAGGTTCGGTGACGATGGAGGCGCTGGGTTGGGCGCGGCGCTGCTCCGGGGCGAGCGGTTGCTGGCCCTGGGCGATGGCGGCGAGCTTGGCGCGGATCTCGCGGGCGCGGGCGGCGAACGGGTTTTTCTCCTCGGCCACGCCGCGGCGCGCGTAGAGGGAGAATCCGGCCAGCACGAGGGCGGCGTCGGCGACGACCGCCGGGATCGGGTTGGCGAAGGGAACCGCGAAGCGCTGGCCGAGCGCGCCGTCGATCTCCTGCTGCACGGCCGCGACGACCGCGTCGAACACGCCGGGGTCGGCGACGCCGTCGCCGTTGTCATCGAGCGCCTCGGTGAGGAACTGAGGCGGGATGAGGGCCGAGAGCTGGCCGAGGAGGACGTAGGCGGGCATCGGGGTTTTCTTGTCAGAAAAAGGCCGGCGCGAGCTGGGAGCCGCGCGCCGGCCTGGTCACCATGGCGTCGGCGGAAGGGATCAGGCGTTGTCCTCGCCGGTGGAGCCGAAGGCGAGCTCGGGCAGGGCGTAGCCGACGTTGCCGCGGCGGTAGGCCTGGTGGAGGTATTCCTTCTTGAGCAGGACGTGCTCGCTCTTCGGGTCGTCGAGCGACTGGAACTCGAGCGGGACCTCGATCTGGTTGATGAAGGGTTTGATCGGGTAGCCGAGCTCGAAGAGGAACCAGGAATCCTCGCTGGCCGAGAGCAGCGGGCAGACCTCGAGGCGGGCGGTGCCCTTGTCCACGTTGTCGTTGCCACCGCCGACCTTCTCTGCGACGAGGATCTCGCGGCCGAGCGCCTCGTTCTTCGGCGAGACGACCAGGACGAGGTCCATGCCGAGGTTCATTGGGCGGCCCTCGGTG
>CAYYVB010000032.1:11066-15689 GCA_964475035.1 uncultured Opitutaceae bacterium
GTGTTGCGGCGGCTCTTGATGCTCTGGCGGGCGGCGCGGAAATTGTCGCGGGAGAGCTTCTTGGTGTCCTTGTTGCTGAACTTGGTCTTGCCCTTGACCGGCTCGTGGTTGAGGTCGAAGAAGTTCTTGCCGGTGTAGCACGGCGTGGTGAAGCCGGCGATCATCGCGGCGAAGAGGAGTTCGTCGGGGTGGTTGCGCGCGGCGGTGCCCATCGCCTGGAAGAGCATCCGATACATGCCGAAGTTGTCGCGCTCGATGTCCTTCCGCTTCACGCCGATCGTGCTCTCGAACTCCTCGTTCGGGATGGAGAAGTTCCGGTCGGCGATGTTGCGGATGACGACCTCGCCGACGAGCTTGCGGAGGCCGGGCACGGCGGCGAGGAAGCCGTAGAACTCCTCGGCGGAGGACGAGGTGGTCTCGAGGGCGAAGGAGGCGACGCGCGGCGTGGCGCCGCCGCCCTGGAGCGCGTCCATGAACAGGGTGCGCCACCCGCGGTTGAGGTTGGAGAGGTTTTGGGAGGTGATGATCATGGGAGGGGGCGCTGGCGCGCGGGTTTAAGTGTCAGAGGTTGAGGATTGAGGGCGGCGGGAATCAGGACTTGAGGGCGGCGATCACGGCGCGGACGTCGTCACCGACCTTCTCGCCCTCGGCCTTGGCGGCGGCGAGGTCGGCGGCGGCGGCGAAGGTGCCGTCTGTGCTGGTGGCGGCCGGCACGGCGGCGAGGCGGATGTCGCGCGTGTCCACCCAGACGCCGCCGTCGTCGGGATCGATGCCGCGGCAGCGGCCGGCGCCGATGAAGTTGTCGGAGTCGATCGCTACGGTCTGGTTGTCCTCGACGAAGACGAGCTTGTCGAAGTGGGCGGCCGTGACGGGGTCATCGGCGCTGTTGAGGAATTTGAAGACGCCCCTCTTGACGTTTATCGAGAGGGCGCCGGCGCCGCCGCCGGTGTTGTCCACGGTCTCCTCCGCCCGACCGACGACGCGGCGGCCGGCGGTGTCGGCGGCGTCGGCGGCGTTGACGGCGCGGCCGTTGGCGTCGGTGGCGACGAGGGCGCCGGCCGGGATCTTGGTGTTGGCGGCGAGCGGCAGGTAGTCGATGTCGCCGGGGCGCTCGTCGGTGAAGCGGGGGACGGTGGTGGCGACGCCGAGGGCGAGCGGCGCCATGCCGAGCGGCGTGGCGGCGAAGAGGTCGTAGGCGGCCATCAGCGAGACGGCGGCGAGGAGGGAGAGGATGCGTTTCATGGGCGGGGGGAAGTGGCGGGTGGCGAGTGGTGGGGGGCGAGGAGGAGGCCGGGAGGCTCAGGCGTGCTTCTTCCAGGTCTCCTCGGAGATCCCGAGGGCGGCGCGGACCTCGGTGGCGCCGGCGGTGTCGGCGAGGCCGGAGGAGGAGAAGGTCTTGACGCCGTCGGGGGTGCGCTTGTCGAGCGGCACCTGGTCGGCGGGCAGCTCGGAGACGAGCTTCCGGAACTGCTCGATCGGCAGCTCGTCGGCGGTGAGAGGCACGATCTTGCCCGCCCGAAGCGCCGCATCCTTGATGGCGGCGCGCTCCTGGTCATCGAGCCGCTTCCGCAGCGCGGCGAAGTCGGCGGAAAACGTCTTGAGGGTGGCGAGGGTGGCGGAGAACGTCTTGACGCCTTCGGCGATCTGCTCGTCGGTGGCGGACTCGGCGAGGCCGAGGAGGGTGCAGAGGAGGACTTTATGGTTCATGGTCGGGAAATGGGTCGAGAGGTTGAGGCCGGACTCGGCGCTGAAGGTCTGGATGGCGCCGGCGAGGCAGGCCGGCTCCTCGGCGGAGAAGACCTTGAGGCCCTCGATCGCGCCGTGGGGGACGACTGCGCATGAGTGCAGCCAGAGGATCTCGCCGCGCTCGTTCATCTTGGGCGCGGGCGAGAGTTCGTCGTAGTGGCCGTTCTTGACGGCCTCCTGGCCCTCGGGCGTCCACTCGATGGCGTTGAGGTAGATGCCCTCGCCAGGCACAACTTCGGGCGTGCCCTTGCCGGCGATCTTGCGCGGAGGCGGGTGGGCCTTGAACTCCTCGGAGCCCGGCACGGTGTTGTGGTTGAAGTCGAGGTCGATGCGTCGGAAATTCGTCAGCTCCTGCAGGCGCGGGAGGGCCTTGACCGTCGTGTCGTTGACGACGACCGGACCCTTGACCGACTCGGACTTGCCCCACGGCGCGATGAGCAGCCGGGTAGGCAGCTCGCGGAGCTGCTGACCGAGGGAGGGGGCGCGGAAACAGGTGATCATGCGGCGAATTGGACGCCGTGAGCCTACCCGATTGTGCCGGTGCTCAGCCAAGGCCCGTGGCGCGCGTGGGGAGCGTGGCGCGGAAAGGTTTGATCAAGCCTCGCCGCCGCCCTGCGCCTTGAAGAGGGCGGCGATCTTCGCCTGGGCGACACTGCGGAGTCTCTCGCGCGCGAGGTCCGTCATGCGGCCCTCGGTGAACGGGAAAAACGGGCGGGCGGGGATACTGACCGACTTCGCGAACACCTCCGCGCCGCCGAGGGAGAAGCGGAGCGCCTTGCCGTGCTTCGGCTTGATGGTGCCGCCGAGCTGGTGGATGGCGGCATAAACGCGATCGGTGCCGACGGTCACGCTCGAGTTGGTCAACTTGACGATGCGGATCGAGTGCACGAGCACCTGGTTTTTGCGGAGCGTCGCCGGCGAGCCATCGGACTTCGCCGGCCACGGCGCCGGGCGGAGTGAAGGATCGTTGAATGCCCGGATGGTCAGTGAGGTGAGCTGGGCGCCCATGGCCTCGAGGATGGGGCGCTTGTCCTTGATGCCGGCGGCCGCGCGCTTGAGCGTGGGGGAAATGGTGTCGCGGAAGGCGATGCTCATCGTCCGCCAGCCTAGCCGCCGCCGGGGCGCCGGTCCAATGGACGCGGCGCGGGTGGGGAGAGTGGCGGCGCCGTCGGGTGGAGAAATGATGCCCCGCGGCGCGGGCAGCAGCCGCGGGGCGGTGGGGCGCTGCTGGCCCGCAGCTATGCCAGTCGTCGCACAGGTGCGTGTCACCGTCAGAGCCTCCGTTGCGCCAGATGCCTGCGTTGCAGATGATGTCATTGGTGATCTGGTCTCCGTGCTCGGCCGGGTTCGGCGTGTGCGGGATCATCGCGGTCGGGCATTGCAGGCCCCAGTCGCGGCGCTTCTGCGCGAGCCCGCGAGGACGGCCACAGGTGCAGCAGCGTTCGGCGCGGGGGATGTATTTGCGGGGTGTTTCAGTTTTCATGGGTTCAAAAGAATAGGCCAACCAGGCGTTCCAGAGAACGCGCTAACGCGCGTCCCTGACCTTGATGTTCGGCTTGTGGCCGTGCTCGCACTTCCACTGGTTCACGAGTCTAGCGTGCAGGCCGGGATGTCTCCCCATGAGCCAATCCGCTAGTAGCGCAGAGCTTGGTTCGTCCGTGAAAACGTCACCGGTCGTTGTGTCGTTGCAGTATTCCTCGCGCTCGTGAAAGTGTTTTGAGAGCGGGTTCCCGCAGTTGCCGCAGATTGGGTCAGAAGCCGAACCAGTCCCCGGACCTAACGTGGCTAGCGCCACGTTAGGCGTTCCCGTGTCCGGCTGCGGTGATTGTGTTGCCGTTTGCACGTCAGGTTTCGGAGCGTCCGCCACGTAGGTCATGTCCGCCGTTATGCAGAGAGAGATTCAGGCGCAGGCTCTCCGGCATGGGCGCGGGCAGTTGGCCGTTTTTCCAAAGCGCCGCGAGATAGTTGTATGCTTCATCGCGTTCGCGTTGAGCGCGGAGCATGTTGATACGCCAAGCGTCGGCGTATTCTTTGCGCTGATCGATCTCGGCTGCCACGTCCAGCAGCGTGCCGAGGTGCTTGTGCCACGCTCCGAGATGACAGGTGCCGTCAGGGTTCAGTGTTACCCAGCTTCCCGTCTCGGGCTGGATATATTTCGAGCAGCCTTTTCTGCCGGTGCGCCCGCGTTTGAACGGAGCATAACAAGCGGCCAGTGTGGAACGCGCAGCGGCGGTCCCGGTGCTATCATCATGGGGTGTTATCATGTTTTTTATGTCGTTGAAGGTTCGATCCCGGCGCGTCCCACATCCGCAGCGTTGGGCCGACCGGCCCAACCAGGCATTAGAGCGGCGTGCCGCCGCTCAATGCGGGAAGAAAGAAAATGGTGCGGCGTGCTCATGGATGAACGCCGCGGGGGCCGACCCCTGCCCTCTCCTGAAGGTCATGGAGGTCGGCCCAGAGCGCAGAGTAGGCCGGGGCTTTGGCGCATTGATCGGCCCGCGCGCGGATCCGCGATTTGAAATTCGTGTAGTCGAGATTCTCCGGCGTAGAGAGCGTCGCGAAGATCTCGGCGATCTCGATCTCGCCGACGACGATGCGCCAGCGGTAGTCGGCGTTCGCGCTGCGGTGGATTCTCCACTGCACGTCGCATACCGTGCAGAGGTTTTCCAGATCCCGCTTCACGCGGGCGCGGACGTGGTATTCGCCGGGGAGCTTTTGGACGATGGAATAGAAACCGAACTGGGTGCAGAGCCACATGATTTTGAAGTAGTGAGTAGCGGGTAGCGAGTAGTGAGCAGGTGTCAGGCGAGGTGCGAGCGGCGGCAGCGCTCGATGAAGTCCGCATGGTCGGCGGCGACGGCCTGCCAGGCATCGAGG
>CAYYVB010000033.1:0-15505 GCA_964475035.1 uncultured Opitutaceae bacterium
GTGTGGAGTCCTCATCAAGCGTTGCGCGATTCCTGCCGGCCAAGGCGATGTGTTCAGTTGGGTCGCCAACAACGGTCCACTGTTCTCCCTGTTCGTGGATGTTCGGGGCGAGCAGGAGATTCGCCGCCTGGCCGAGGCGCTGCGAACCGCCCAGTCCTCAGCCCTAGATGAGCCGATGCCTGATGACGAGGTTCCCGCCCACGTGCAGTCCTACTGCCTCTATCGAAAGCGAATCGACTCGGGCGCCGTCCTCGAAGCCCGCTACACGGACCTTCTGAATGCGTCGGGCCAGATCATCCCACGATACCGAAACATGCTCGGAACGCCGACGGACCTCGACTACCGCCGATTCGCGCTCCATGCCGTCTGCACGCTGAATGCTGAGCGACAGCGCGGTCTCGAAGTCGTGGCGGTGTCGCAGTTGTCGTCGTTTTCCCCGGTCTTGCTCGCGCCAGGAGACGCCGGCCCCGACTGGGCGCGGTTCCACCCGATGCGAATCCTCCGCCCCAGACCGGCAGTGCGCGCCTTACCGACTTCCGGCGCCCTCACCCATGGGATCATGAAGATGGAGACGATGGAGCGGGTTTCCGATGCCTGTCGCGCTGAATACAACCGACACAATCTCGCGTTCGCCCGGGAGGCGAGGCCCGTGGTCTCGGTCACTTCCAGCCTGAATGACGTGTTAACTGCCTTTGTCCATAAATGCCATGGTGCCGCGATCTATTCGCTACCGAATGCGCTTACCGAGGAGTTTCTCCACACCGATTGCCACGAGGTCCATCTCGAGGACCTCAAGCTACCGTTTCAGGAACTCTACTTGAGTTTCCAACCCCCTGAATTGCTCATGCTCGGCCCCGGAGCCTATGTCGATGGCTGCTATGTCTGCAAACAGTCCGCCGGGGAACCGGGCGATGTGGGCGAGTTTCTCCTCGTTCTCACGTCACGGCGGGCGGACACCGACTACGGCCGCTCCCTGTCGGTGACCTGCACCGACCCGACTTTCAGCATTCACCTGCCCATCGGCGAAAGCGGTCGCGGGTATGATGTGGAGGAAGCGGTCGAATTGGGGATCGCCGAGTTCTTGGAGAAAAACGCGCCGCCCGAGGAGGACATGAGCCAGGAGGTCACCCTGCCGAACGGCTACGTCGTGCAGCACCTCGACATTCGGGCGCAGAGCCGGGCGCGGCGCGTGGACACCTTCCTCACGCAGGAGCCAGTGTTTCGGACGTGTCTCAATATTATTTTTAACGCACTTTGCTTCATCTCCTTCCGCCCCGAAGACATCACGGAGGAATGGGACCGCGACCCGCCGGCGTGGGTTATCGAGGCCCTGGCTGATACTCGCGACACCCGCCGCGCCCGAGACCGCCGGTTCAACGCCCGGCAGATAGTCGCCACCAACGATTACGCCCGGATCATGGTGTGCGGGAAAAAGCTCTTTGAGCAGGCGGCGCCGGTGGAGGGAGGCGGACAAGGCGAGTCGCCCCGGGCGCATTGGCGGCGTGGCCACTGGCGCCGACAGCGGCACGGCCCCGGCCTGACGCAGATTGCGCTACGATGGATTCGCCCGACGCTGGTGAAGCCGGACAACGGACCGATTGCCGAGGCGCGCATTTACGATGTCGAGCCGGACGGCGCGGGCGAGCGCAAGGTTTAGTGCTTTGCTGGCGCCTTGGACGGCGAAGCGCGCCGAGCGGCCTTCTTCGCCATGGTGTATCGCCGCATCCAGTTGTCCCATGAGCGGTCGGTCGGCACGAGGCCGTGTCGCTTCATGACAACATACGCGGGGCGGAACCAAGGGAACTCGATGCCTGCCCCGCGCTCCATGGAACGAACATTGCGGGGTGTGATGCCCAGTTCGACGATCATTCGCTCTACCGGGCAGGAGGTCCCGCGTGCCAACTCCCGTTCCAGCGGCTTGAAGTCGGTGAGGAAACTAACGGCGGCAGGCTTGCGGTGCATCGGGGAGACCCATCCAGAATGGCAAAGCGCGGCGGTTGGTCAAGCGGTCGGCTCGCTTGACCTGCCCGCGAAATCGCTGCTTGCTGACTTTGGGCCACGCTCCGGGGGCCAACGGAGCGTTTCTCTTTCCGCCGCATGAAGACCGTCGCACGCTTACTCATAGTTCTATTGGCCTTCGGCCTGACCGGCTGTGGTCCTAAACGCATCGACGGCAATTCAGAGGCCGCATTCAAGAAGTCTCTGGAGGCAATGAGCAAGAGTCTCACCGCCGAAGATCAAAAGGTTCTTGCGGAGAGCTTGATGGTGGTCGCGATGAACGGAACCAATATCTTCGAGGCCGGCGCCGCCCCGGCGTTGTTCGAGCAAAAGGCGAGGGCCGAACTGAACGGCAAGACATTCGCCGAGATTGTGGCCCGCGCTAAGGATATCGAAGCTGCTCGTGCCGTCGCCGAGGCAACTGAGAAAGCCGAACGGGAGAAACGCGAGGCAGCAGCGAAGGCCGAGCGGAAGAAGCAGGTTGAGGCCGAAATCAGGGAACTGTCTGCGGAGAAGACCAAGGCCGCCGCCGATGTCGATGCCTTGAAGAAATTCATCGTCCAGCGTTCACGATTCTACTTCGCGGACGCGGGCTACCGCCAGGAAGCAGTCATCGAACTTACCGTCCAGAACGGACTCTCGGGACCGGTGTCCCGCGCCTACTTTAAGGGTCGGTTGACCAGCCCTGGTCGCTCCATTCCGTGGGTGGACCAGACCTTCAACTATCCAATTCGAGGGGGATTGGAGCCTGGCGAAACGGTGACATGGAAGCTGTCCCCGAACATGTTCTCCGATTGGGGCAAAGCCCCCAAGGACCGGAACGACATGGTGCTGACGGTCGAAGTGACCCAGGTGGATGGCGCGGACGGAAAAACGCTTTACGACTCCGATTTTTCGGAGCGCAAGCAGAAGCGGCTGGAAGAGCTACAAGCCAGTCTCAGCCGAGGCGATTATTGAGCACACTTGAAACTACGATCTGTATTGCCCCCGACTAAAGGGAATCCTGCTCATATTGAAATAGGCCCCCGTCTTCGGAGACCAAACCACAGTCCTTCAAAAGGGACAGGAGGGTAGCTAGGTGATCTTGGGTCCACTGCGGCACCGTCGGCTTCTCATCGTAAAATTCTAGGCCGTTTTCACCGAGGGCAAAACGAAGGCGTTGGGCCCGGCCATCGAAGCGATACGTGGCAACTCGCATGTGCTGACTTATCACATACCGCTCCATGATGTCGGTCAGCCACTCACCGACCGGGCGGTCTGCGAATCGACGGAAGCCCGCACTGAAATGGGCCAAGGAAATGCGATCAATCCCTCCGTGCCCCAAATCGCTGTGCAAATCGCGGTTCACCTCAAGCCACTCAGTCCAGCTCGCTACGGCAACCAGGGTCTTCACCGCCAGCGGAAGCACGCGATCCGGCTGGTCTCTACCGAGGGTCAATACTTGGTCAGTGAGCGGAAATAGGTCGAGGTCCGTCTGCCCCCGGGCGCAGGATATGCGATAGCCTTCCTCGGAGTCGGTCCCCCGACGAAAGGCGCCGAGCGTATCGGCACATGTTCTGGTGCCGCCGTCGCTGAGTTGCTCGCTGGCCAGTGCTTTGGCCCATTCCGAGCGGAGAGCAGATATAGGGAGTGTCCGTGCGCGTTCCTGCAGCAAACGGTTCTCGAGCCATGCGAGAAGGGCTTCCAACCCGCTGCGTTGCGCTTGCCTGATCTGGAGGACGCGCCAGCGGAGCAGCAGCGAATAGACGTTGCCCCGATATTCGAGAGATCGTCCGCCCGGGAGGATCGTCCAGGCAAGTGCGCACCGGATCTGTTCCTCAGTGAGCGGCCGACGAGCCTGTCGCAGCAGGTGCAGGATCGCGTAAATCATCGCACTTCTCAGACCAATAGCAGTGGCCCCCTCGCGTTCTTCGGGATTGTAGAGCAAGGGTAGGAAGGCCCGCCGCTCTTCCAATGTGGGAGCGTTGACGCGCCAAAGGCGAAACAGATCACGAGCGTCGGCCTCGCTGCCATGTGTTGCATCAAGTTTTTCGAGGAGCCCGTAGCTGGGACTCGTTGTCAACCGACGGTCGAGGGCCCTAGCGAGTGATTCGCCAGCCGTTGTAACGCGCAGAAGCCCACGTGCGACTGGCTCTGCAAGCCCAAGTCCATCGCCGGTTTTCAGGGCGGGCCCATATTGGACGGGAGCCTGGAGGCTGGTATTGTGACGCTTTCTGCCTCCCCACGCAGCGAACGATAGTTCCACCCCACGACCGGTTGCTGGTGGACAACGGGAGTCTAAGCCCGGGACTCCGCGCAGACCACCTAGCTGATGTCCCCACGTGAAGAGCACCTCAACCTTGTCTTGAAAGCGATGTAGGTCGTCCTCGCTGGCCTCTGCCTTCTTCTGGGCAACGTGGAGCGCGTGGAATTTCCAATGGATCCAGCTTAGGATGGCGAAGGGCCGAATGTAGGAGGTGACGTTGTTGATGCCGGGAATGCAATCGGCTGTCAGGTCGAGGTTCACCTGCCTGAGACCTAGATAGTCAACGCCTCCGCGATCGCTCTTGAGTCTCGGGACGAAGCGGGGTCCTTCGCCAATCACTGGAAGGGGTTCGCTCATTCGCTGATGGCGAGCTGGTAGATATATGAGTTACAGTGAACGCATCGGCAGAGGCGAAGCCGCTTTAACTCCCGCAAGCTCTCGTCCGGCAGACGAAAGTAGCATTGCGGATGCGGACAAGAGCTCCTGGACGGATTGAATTCAATGAGACGAGGCCAAGAGCTGCCCTGCATATCGCGTAGGAGTTGGCGCCCGGTTGAGGAGCTAAATATCGCCAGGTCCTTCGCCGGGGGAGGCTGACGGGCCTTGATAGCCCTGACCACCAATTCGATCTCCTGACGGCGGGTGCGCGAATTAAGGACGCTATCGAGAGCAGCAGCCGTAGTAGCCGCACCCTCTTTTAGGACGCGGGCCAGCAGCGGTGGGAGCGGCGAAAGGTGCCCGGTTACATTCGATGGCACATTGGCGCCGAGAAAGTTCTCGAGTGCATCATGAAGGCGAACCAACTCCCTGGCGGCATCGGCGTCACCAGCGACATTGGCCGCGAGAACCGTAGCAACGTGAAATACGTTCTGCGTTAACCGCCCTGTTGCCGATTCACCTGTGTGAGATTGCGTCGCAGCGAAGAACCACTCACGGCAAAATGCTCCGGCCTCAGCACGGTGGTCCGAGCGAAGGAAAAGCTGGAGGGACACGCCCAGCCAGAGATTGAGCAGCACGCGACGCTGCTCACTATCGGGTATCTCTCGCACCTTGTCGCGGATGTGGTCGAGCAGAACAACCGCCCGAGACGGAATCTCAGCCGATCCTGCAACTACTCCTCCAGACACACTTTCATCACCGTCGGCACGAGGGAGGGCCCGCATGTGGACACCTGCACCGGTTCGTCCCTCAAAAACTCGGGAAACGACCCGGTCGAGAATGCCCATCAGGCGCTGAAAGCTCGATGGGCCACGCGACATCAGCGTGTCGGGGTGCAGCGGCTCCCCCGGTTCAAGTGCAGAGACCGGCACAGACATGCTCGGCTCGGCGGGTTTCGGGGCGGCGTCACCTAGCGCACTGTTGCCGGCAGACTTGACCCAGAGGTCCTGCAAACCTGTTGCCAACAGTTCCAATACTAAGACATCGTCCTCGTCGGTGACTTCGCCCCGTATCTGGTTGAGCAACGAGTGGACGGGCACTTGAGAGAGCTGGGAAAGCGCCAGGACGGCCTCATTCTGCACCCATCCGCACGCAGTCATTGGGCTGGGCAGTTGGCGGCTGAGATCAAGTTGTAGGCCAGCCGAGTGCTCAAAATCGGATGGGGAAGACAAGCGGTGCGAGAATTCTCCCTTGTGGTCGATCGCGACAGAGAACGTGGTGGACACGCCATCTTTACGAGCAAGCCTCGCCTCCCAGTGACCGGCGGGGTCACCTGATGCCAGAAGGTGACCCTCAATAGTGGTCCCTTCGGCCAGACGTGCGTGGAGCACGCATCGCGAACCGAGACCTGCCGCGTGAAACGCCTGGGCCTCGTATGCGGCAGGCAACGCGCACGCACGCCACCTAAGTCTGCGGGCGGTCGCGACAGGCTCCATCCGCAGGACACCGACCTCAATGTTGTTCGTCGTGCATAGGGATTGGGTGGTGGCGTTGACGCTGCCGGTGAGCGTCAACACCCGCTCATCCCGCATATCTACCTCGATCCACTTGGCGTGCAGGCGTCGATCAAGTGATTCAACGGGATCTTCGATGGTGGCTGCGCGAAGGCGCTTACCTAGCGTATGGCGCGTAAAGGGAAAGGCTGAGCGCGACGCCTGCTCGGGAAGTAAGCCGACCACGACCTTCCCCAGATTGTTTTCTTCTGCAATTCGGGCCATTGCCGATCCATCCGGGTCAAAAAACGGGGATAGCACCCTCATTGAACTCGCTCCTCCGTTCTCCGAGATCACGGCTTTCAATGATTCGCTCACAGGCGTCTGCACGCAATGGACGAGACGGGCCTCAGGGGCACCGCGGCTCCTGACATTCCGTCCCGCACGCCGGGCCAGACGGGTGAAGACATCTATCCACGCGGGTTCGGGGTTGAGAAAGTCTCTGCGCCCTCGGAGTTCATCCAGGAACTCCGCGAACTCGGTAAATATCGCGGGGTGCTCCGTCGAACCAAAGGCCTCGAACGCCTCCACGTTACGTCCGTATCCTCCAAAGGTGAGGTTCCCGCTGCCCACGATGAGAATGTCACCGTCCGGACCGGCTAGGTAGGTGCATTTAGGGTGGAAAACACCGTGGGGCAGCGCCACGGGAACGAGGTGGTAGTCCTGACCAACGGAGGTTGCCTGTTTCTCCGCCAGACTATCCGAATAGCCATCGGCGTCCGCCACGACCCAAATGTCTCCGCAACCGTTCAACTTCAGGCCTGTCCTCAGGAGGTGCGCCTCGAAGAAAGAGAGACTCAGCGAGTAGGTGGTGAAAAGCGCATGCTCCCACCTCCGCGAGGTGATCAGGTCATGTGGCGAGAGTAGCGACATTCTGATACTCGTCGGATACACTTTCCAAAAGACGCGAATACGGATGTGTAGGCTCTTTAAGGCCGAGGTAGGCGAGCGTGTAGAAGAGCATCGCGCGTCTCACTCGCACCCGCCCCACCCCCTTCTTCATTGCGAAGTCCCGCTCGACGGCATGCCGTTGCACCGCCGACAAGGTTCCGCGTGCGCGGAACTTCACTGTGACAAAACTTAGCCAATCGGTGTCCACCGGGACCTTTCCCGCGGGCCTGGAGCCCCGGGTCCCCGCAATGCGCCCGAAGACGAAATCCTTGTAGGCCTGGTCCCCATGACACCAAGCGCGCACGTGCCACCGGTAACCATCGTGAGCGAACGCATGCGGGCTGATCCAGCGCCAGGTAGCGCTGCCCGATTTTACAGAGTAGTAGTGAATCTCGATCGCCCGACAGGCCATCGTGGCTGCGACAAGCTGACGAACGACCGCTGCGGGTTCGGATCGAAGCGGTAAGTCTATCCGCACCACGGTCTCGACACGCTGGTCTTTGGCCTCCCCGAGAACTGCCATCGCTTCGCTGAAGCAGCCTTTCGATAGCACCGTGCGCATGTCTGACGCACTCTCATACCGCTTCTCGCTCTTATTGTAGCTGAGCGCCCCGGGGTTGATGGCGTGATAGGCCGCCAGGTCAGCAGATGCCTGTGGGGTCGAGATTCCAAATCTCGCAACCAAGTCCTGACGGCGGACCCACCCCCGCCAATACCCTAGCTGCTCTATGTATAGAAGCCGCTCTCGGGCGGATCGTTTGCTGGGATCGGTGCGGTTACCCATGGCGATCAGAGTTCCCCGGACTTTAGCACAAGCAGTTGGCGGGCGCCAAACGCCTCTTGTGCGACGCGCAGGTTGGCGGCGAACACGGTGCCCGCCCGAGCGATGATTTCGGCCTCGCCCAGCCACTGCACTGCGACCGGCCAGTCGGTAGAGTGATCCTTGGCATCAGGCCTTGGGGTTTGTTGAGAGAGATAGCGGTAGGCCGACAGCAATGGCCGCAGGTGACGGTCTGTCTTTCCAAGCAGATTCGCCATTTTATATGCGATGCACAGACCCTCTTGGTCGAAGTCCCCGAAATACTCAAACTGCGTCGTCGCAGGCCAGGTGTCGCGCAGGAATGGCTCGGCTTTCCAGACCTCCAGACCACGACCGAAGACCACGGTGTGCCATGTCGGATTCGCACTGTTCCAGCGACAGAACGAGTCGAAGGTGGCTTCATTCTCGACGACCAGGACCCGGTCTGAATGAGGCGCCCCACCGCGATGGACAGGGATAAAGTCAGGGGTAAAGCAATTCAGGGCCTCTTGCGTGAGCACGGATCCCAAGACACCACCGAGGACGGCCGCTAGGCGCTTCTCGTCTCCAAAGATTTCATAGGAACGTTCTTTCGCGGGGGCGCGGGGGGGATTGCGATCCCCCACCAGGAAGCGGTTGATCGCTACGGCATCATCCGGATTCGGCAGTCGGGGTAATGAGGCGACAAAAGCCATCGTCGGGTGCCACGGATACGTGCGATGATCAAAGGACTCAGCCTCGCGCCGCTCGATCGGGAAAGCGATCCACAGCGGCAGTGGCGGGCTGGCGGTTCGATCATAGAGGCGCTTGCCTTTCGGCAAGGCGAACGCGTCGCTTGCTCTGGCCTGCTCGATCCACCGCGCAAGTTCGCTGCGCTTATTGATGGCGGTTGCAAGTTCAGGTCGCCAAGTCAGGAACACGCGCCAGATAGCCTCCAAGGACAGACGGCTTTGCCCTGCGGCCTCCGAACGAAGTCGGTCGGCCAGCTCCTCTGCCGGGCTCATGCGCCCTCCTTTATCTTGGCTGTCGCCGGGATCGGTGTGCGCGCGCCTATAGCGACGGCGGAGACTGGATTGAACGACTCCTGATCGAGCTTCACAACATAGGCGCCACTGCGCGAGACACTGGAATTCCGCAGTCGGATCACCTTGGGAAAGGCCCCGAGGGCCTCGATGTCGTTGATGCCCGTGCCGCAGATATATTGCACCCCGACGATGTCTGCGATTCGGATCTGGAGGTCGAGAAAATCGGGGAGGTTTGCTTTACCCACCGGGTTGTCAAGCAACAGGAAGCCGGAGTCCCGACCTAGCACCTGGGTGTCCGCGCCGCGGCGCTTCGCCCGCAGGCGGGCCATGACGCAATAGAGGATGATGGCCGCCGTCACGAGCTCACCGCCGCTGAACGTCCGCATCGCAAGGATGTCGTGGTAGTAGCGCCGAAGGTTGGCTTCCGGCTTGAGTATCGTGACCGTGATTAGACCCTTCGGCTGCGGCTTTCCAGACTGATCCAGCGACCCCACGAGGGCGAGGAGGCAATCGAACGCCATGCGGTGCCCAGAAGGAATCGCGACGTTGCTGGTGATCCAGTAGTCCAATAGACGCCGGAGGTATGAGCGGCGTTCGCCGGGGTCCCTCTTTTCGGGCACGGTGAACTTCATGAAAGGCTCGCCGGCCCACGCAGGGATCTCGACCGGCATCTCGCTGAGGCTCTGTGCGCTTCGCAGTAGCGAGATAGCGGAGGCGCCGCGGCGTTCCATGGCGGACATGACAATGTCCCGCTCGGCGTCGATTGCAGCCTGACTGTGGGTGATTACTTCGAGACGCTTGGTCAGGTTGGAGATGATGTCCTCCAACTGGTGATCGAACTGAGAGCGTGCGCCGGCGAGTTCCACGATGCGTGCGCGAGCATCCAACCGTGACGACGCGAACTGCGGCTCCTTGAGCACGGAGTCGATGCTGTCTTGGTAGATTTTGTCCGCCCGAGCCTCAGTCTCCCGATGCTGGCGTAGCTGGGCGTCCACTTCCTCGCGGATAGACCGCAGGAAAGCTGGCGCCGTCTCTGGGTCAGCCTTGAAGTTGTCATGGCCGACACTGACCACCTGACCGCCGGCCCGAGTCGAAAGATCCTCGACCCACGGTTTGAGCGCGCTGAGGAGGCTCTTAACCTCGCTGATCTGGTTTTTAAGGTCTTCGACCGACTTCGCCGTCTCTTCCTTGGCATCGCGCGCTTGCCGAATGATCTCCCGGCACCGCGCCACGGCTGCTTCGGCTTCGGCCCGGGTTTTGGCTTCCGGCCATTCCGGGTGGACCGTCGCCCGCTGGTCGCGGAGCAGGGGTGGTAATTCATCCTTAGCCTTGCGGGCAACCGACATCTCATGGTCGGCGAGCGTAAGAACGCGTTTGGCCTCGTCTCTCGCGTTGTCTTGGTCCCGCAGGGCGGCCGAAAGATCGGGGTGGAGATCCTTAGCGGCACGCACATCGACATCGCGAAGGCCCTGATTTGCAAGGTATGCGTGGTAGCTGTTTTCCGACTGGGTGACCTGCTGCTGTAGATGGTTGAGACGATCCTGTAGGCCAGACTCGCTCAGCACCCGCTCCAGAGCTTCTCGCTTGAACTGGAACTCCGCCTCAAGCGCCGTGAGGTCTTTTCCCGCAGCCTGGATCTCGCCGCGCCGATAAGCATCAGGCACGGCATCACGCCGCTGCCGGGCTTGGCCGTGCTCGGTGTTCTGTTGGTTGAGAGCACCGCGAAGCGCGTCCAGCTGGGAATCAAGGCTGGTCAGCAGAGCATCCAATTCGCCCTGAATTCGCGACTGCTCCTTCACCCCCTCAGACGCCTGCTTTTCCGCGGCACGCCATCCTTCGACGCGGTTGTGGTAATCCGAGACGTATTTATCGACACGGGACTTCGAGTTGGTCGCCTGGCCTTTTTTTTCGGTCAGGAGGTTGACCTCGTCGTTCATGGCCGTTGCCCTCTCGTCGAGAGAGTCAGCCTGTGTATCGGCCGCCTGAGCAGCTTCCCGGAGGCCCCTGGCCGTGGCCTCGTGGTTGGCGATGTCCGCGGCGAAAGCCTTGAGACGCTCCGCAGAAAACTTGTTGGCGAAGCTGCTGAGACGCTCTGCCAGCTTGGACACCTCTTTGCTGATGGAGTTGAGTCGGTCCTGATCTTGACGAGAACCGTTGACCCGCTCCTGGATGATACCGCGGTTGGCTGCCGCCGCCTCGGCGTTGAAGTATCCGCGCTCCGCAGGGATGATGACGTGGCTTGTCGCACCACTCGCCTGATCGGCGTTCACCAATGACACCGTGACCGGCGTGTCGATGCCCTCCACAGTGGCGACCTGGGTCACCAGCGGCAGCTCAACAGGATCCTGTAGCAAGATACCGGCGGCCGAAGACGGGTTCTCGCGCAGCAGGCGCTCTGCCTCTCCCAACCCACAATTAGCCGCGATCCATTCATACCTAGGGAGGGCCGAACGAATGCCTCCTTTCCGCAGCGCTTCCAAGACGCGCTCCACACCGAGGGGCACCGGAAAAGTCGGACGCTGCGGCGGAGTATGGCGCGACAGTATCCGTTCGTCCGCGGCACGACTTACTGCCGCGCTGACGATCTCTGCCGACAGTGAATCAACGTTGGCCTGTAGGGCCTGGAGCAAACCGGGGTTGTGCAGGTCGGCGACGTTGCCGCCGTGCTGCTGGATAAGTCGATGGGCCCGCAAGTCTGCCTCTTCGACGGCGGCTTCACGGAGATGGCGGCGCGGGGTATCCGCGCTTCGCTCCTCCTCACTTGCAGCCGCATTTTGTCGCTTGCCGTCTATGCGCAAGTCACGTGCCGCGTTGCGCAATCGGCTGGCCTCGTCGCGAAGGCGCGCGATATGCGCAGCGAGTTCCTCAATCTTGGCTTGGAAGCGTTGCGCCGCATCCGGCGCGGTCTCCCCGTCTCCCAGCAGGCCTTCCTCGCGCAAGGCACGACGCTCTCGTTCGTAGGCCTTGAGGTTTTCGTTCACTGCCGCCAATGCCCGCTGGAACTCCAGGAGGCGCCCACCAGCGTCTTTCTGTCTCTGTTTGCATTCCGCCGCCCGCCGCTGGTTATCGGTGATCGCACTGTTCGTCGCTGCGATTGTGCCGGCGATCACGCCGACCTTTTCGTTCAGCAGGGAAAAGAGGGTGGCGCCGAGGTTTTCAACTGCGGCGATTTCCGGGCGCCGGTTGGCCAGGAGCTCGTCTAACTGGGCCTTGCAGGCCCGCACCTGAGAAGACCATTCAACGCACGTTGCGAGCTTTTCGGCTGCACGCAGGACCGCCAAGTCGTGCTCGGCGGTGTTGCTCGCCCCGCGCGCAGCGCGCTGGGCCGTAGTTGCCTCATCGAAGCGGAGATGGATGCTCAGTCGTTCATAGCCCTGCTGGTAACGCGAATGGGTGCCGATGGTGGCTTCGTGTGCTACGGAATCGGCATTCGCCAACCTGAGGGACGCATTGAGAGCCTTCTGCCGCTCTTCAGACTCAGTTATGCTGTCTGTCACCGAATGCAGGGTCCGGGCGGCCTGTTCACGTGCGCCGAGTAAACGCTGTCTGGCGGCCCCCACCGCTGCGACCGCGACCCGATACTGGGTCGCTCCGGTCACGAGCAACTGACAGAAACGCGCCTCTCTCTCAAGGTCCGGCATCGCGAGCACCTTCGAGCGGAACTTGTCAACGACCGCTTCGGCCTGATCAATGCCCGCGGCGTCGTCCGGCAGCGCGGTGGGCTCGTCGGCCATCTCCAATAGCTTCTCCAGGAATTTGTCTGAGGTCTTGAAGTTGAAGAACTCCCCGAGGCCGCCCTCGTCTGAGTTCATGACGAGGTGGCTACGATAGACGGCTGGGTCTATGCCGATGTCGATCAGATGGCGCTCCCACTCGCCATACCCCTGGGCGAGGTCGCACCTCACCAGTTCCACAGACTTGGGCTGGCGGCGGTTTTCCGCCTCAAGGTAATCGAAGAACGCCTCCCGGGTCTTGGCCGGGGCCGCGGAGAGCCCGACCACGGGGAGTGATTCGAGGGTAACCGGTCCCTCAGCCAGGCAGGTGAAGCAGAAGCGCGAGACCTCGTCTGCCGAGCGCTTGACCATGGACTGGCCGACTATGCGCCGGGTGCCGTCGGCGAAGCTGAATTCGATCAGGACGTAGCCGACCTCGCGATCGAACATGTAGTCGCCCAGCTGGGTGGGCTTCTCGTGGAACTTCCCAAGCCACTCCCCTTTCTTTGGCAGGATGACGGAGTAGAACAGCGAGAGCATGGTCGTCTTGCCGCCACCATTGCGCAACCACAGCACCGAGTGAGCCGGGGTGCCCTTGGCATCACGGAAGTCGAGCGTGAGCGGGTTGAAGCGCGCGGCGGCGTTTCCCATGCCGGCGAAGTGGATGCGGGAGAGCTTAGCCATGGTTCAAGCCCTCAGCGCGGAGCGCCTGTGCCTGTTGGTAAAGACGGTGCATCTCCGGCATCGCCTCGCGCACCATGCGGCGAACTTGGAGTCGATACTGTGTGCGCGCATGATAGACTACTTCGTTGTCGGATGCAGTGTCCCTGATGAAAAGGCCGGTGTTGTAGTAGTGCTCCAGAAGGTAGCGCACCATGTAGGTGAGATTCTTCTGGTCGCCTTCCTTACCGGTCGGCCGAATGTGCAGCAGGTGCTCAAATCCTCGAACCGTCTTCTCATCAGGGTGCGGATCCGCTTGAAGCGACTGATGGAGGCGCTCGCAGGTATCAATCGCGAAGCGCGTGAGATCCGTGTCGGTGATCTTGTGTCCCAGTGCGACGGTATCCTCGGCTAAGGCGTCGGCCGAAGGAAAGACGTAGGCGGCAACAACGAAGAAAAGGAGTCCGTAACCGAGGCGCTCGTTGACCTTCATGCCGCCACGAAAATCGGCCAGCTTGGGGATGAAAAGGCTGCCGGGTGACAGGATGGCGATCGGGCCGGTGCTATCCAGGAAGAAGGCGTCATCGCAGAGCTGCACCCTCATCGCGTGCGCGATAAGTTTGGCCGCCTCGCGCACCTCTGGGAGGGACTTGTAGGCCTGGATTAGATCGTAATAGTCTCGGTTCTCACTCGGGCGCACCCGTGGAGTCAGGGCGAACATCACGATCCTCGTCCCCATCTCTACCGCATCCTCCCCGAACATCCGGCTCATGGCTGCACCCTCCGCAGCCGCAAGTTGGACCCGAAGAACTCAGGGTCCTTGATTTCGCCGTCTGGCTCGGCGTGGACCGCACCACCTTCCTCGTAACACATGAATGAGCGGATAATCAGGTTGCGTAGAGTTCCCTCGGTGCAATCGCTGGCGCGGCCACGTGCAAGCAGGTCGCTCAGCAACGTTTCCTGGGTCACGGATTCCAGCAACGCCTCGGCGGCGGCGTTCTCCTCCGGAGTGAACCGGGTCAAAGGGACCAACTCATCAGCCTGCTCATCGACCGTGACCTCCCCGCCGATGCGTTGTTGTGGGTCTTGCAGTAGAAGAGCGGCGAGATCCACCAGGTCCGGCACGTAAGGAACTGTGATGCCAAGCAGGCAGTGGATGTTTTGTTGCACCCAAGCATCCACAGCATACACGTGCGCCCCGAGGGCAGGCTCCAGAACCTCGCGGACCGGTTCTGCCACGCCGACAAGTTCGCCGGAAGGGCGGAACCCCTGACGGACCTGCTCATCGAGGAATACTCGATCCAGACCGATGACCTCGGTGGCGAGCGCCGTGTAGAAGGCATCGGTCTTGCGGAAAATGCTATGAATCCTCGCGAGCTGCTTTAGAGGTTCCCCCTTGGCCTTGTCCATGTGCTCTTCGACCTCTCTGAGGTGTTGGCCCTCGCGCTCCATGCGCTGCTGGATGTGGATGTTGGCCTCGTTGAGCGTCGGCGCAATTTCCGCGCCATAGTTCACGTTGCGGATGTCGCGACTCAGGACCGAGGTAGCGCGTAGCAGCTTTTCCCGATAGAGGATTGTGACCTTCAGACTCTCCTCAGCATTTTGACCGGCGTCGCCATAGCGACCGCGTTTCATGTAGTAGTCGTGGGCCCCGTCCTTGGCGGCCTGTTCCGCCTCGATGTCGATTTCGAGCGCAGACAGGTAGAGGTTGATTGCCGGAGGCTCGGCGTAGAAGACCTGCTCACCCGCAACGCCTTCACGCATCCGGATGAGGCTGTATTTCAGGGGAACCCAGCGCATGGTGCCATCGCCCTCTTGCACCTGATACCGCACCTGAAACGGCTCACGCTCTCTCTCGTTCGTAAGGGCGTCGAGGGCATAACTTACAATGCGATCAGCCTCGGACTCCGAACACTCAGGCTGTGACGCGAGGAGGGATGGGCGGACGGCCCGCAGGATCGCCTCGTATGGAGCGCCGCGATTGACGCTGCCCATCTCGACGATGATACAATCGAGAACAACGAGAGCGACCCGCCTTAGGTCATACGGGGACAAGTCCAACCCCGCGTGCCCCTTTCCGCCCTCCAAGGCATAGAACGGCCGGGCGATGGCCATGTGCTTGGCTCGACGGTTAATCGCGTCTCGTTCAAAGCCGGAATTGCCGAGCGGTTGCATGGGGCGTATCTCGTAACGAGGTTCGTAGTTAATAGTCTTTAACGACCCGTAGTCAAACACTACTTATT
>CAYYVB010000034.1:0-5230 GCA_964475035.1 uncultured Opitutaceae bacterium
CGCCATGAGCACGCCGCGCTCGACGGAATGGTCGAGTTCGCGGACGTTGCCTGGCCAGGCATAGTCGCGCATCGCCTCCAGCGCACCGTCATCGAAGCCGGTGATCGGCTTTCGGTAACGCTCGACGTGCGCTTTGAGGAAGTGCTGCGCGAGGAGCGGGATATCTTCGCGGCGCTCGCGCAACGGCGGCAGATGAATGTGGATCGTGTTAAGACGGAAAAGAAGGTCCTGGCGAAACTTGCCCGCGGCGACCTCGGACGGGAGGTCGGCATTGGTGGCGGAGACGAGTCGCACGTTGACGCGGTAGGTGCGCGAGGAGCCGACGCGCTCGAGCTCGCCCGTCTCGAGCACACGCAGGATCTTCGCCTGCTGGCTCATCGGGATGTTGCCGATCTCGTCGAGAAAGAGCGTGCCGCCGTCGGCCAGCTCAAAGCGGCCGGCGCGGTCGGTCTTGGCGTCGGTGAACGCTCCGCGGACGTGGCCGAAGAGTTCGCTCTCGAACACGCCCTCGGGCAGGCCGCCCATGTTGACCGAGATGAAAGGCTTGCCGGCGCGCACGGAGACGGCGTGCAAGGCCTGAGCGACGACGCCCTTGCCGGTGCCGTTTTCGCCGGTGATGAGGACGTTCGCGTCCGACGGGCCGACGCGGGAGATGACCTCGAGCACCGGGCGCATCGCGGGGGAATTGGCGATGAGGTTCGGGCCGCCCTTGCCGCGGAGGATCTGGTTTTCCTGCTCGAGGCGTTGGTAGGCGCGGACGGCGCTGGCGAGCTCGATCTGGTTCTTGACGATGGCGAGCAGGCGCGGGTTGTCCCAAGGCTTGGTGATGAAATCCTTCGCGCCGCGGCGCATGGCCTCGACGGCAACCTCGACGCTGGCCCACGCGGTCATGACGACGACGGGCAGGGTGGAATCGGCCGCCTGCAGTTTCGCAAGGAGGTCGAGGCCCTCTTGGCCAGACGTGGTGTCGCGCGCGTAGTTGAGATCGATGAGGGCGAGCGCGTAATCGCGCTGCTCCACGGCCTTCATGACGGAGCCCGGTGACTTGGCGGTATCGATCAGATAGCCCTCGGCCTTCAGGAGAAGGCGGAGGGCTTCCAGGACATCGGGCTGGTCGTCCGCCACGAGAATGCGGTGGGGCGCGGGGTCGTTGGCTGCCATTGTGCCGTAGTGACTAGTGCGGGCCGAAAAGTGTCAAGAACCTGCTCGCCAGCGCGCGACCGTCGCCGATTCGGGGCGGAAGACGCTCAGGCGGCCGAGCGTTCGATGAGGGCAGGCTGACGGCGGATGCCATAGGCGCCGGCGCCTTGCACGCGCATCATTCCCGGGCGGATCACGCGGCGCTGCAACTTGAGCGGGAGGCGCTCGCGTGAATATTCCTTGATGAAGAGCCCGAGGATACCGGCGGCCGCCACGATCGAGACGGCGTAACCAGCGGAGAACGAGGCGAGGATTTCGGCGTTCGAGAACTTGAAGACGAGCGCCCCGAGGGAGGCGGCGAGAAGGATGTTGGAAGCGGAGGACTTCATGGCGTTGTGTTGTTTGATGCCACCTCCCTTGCACCGCGCATGCCAACCCACCCGGCGGCGAGCTTAAGCACCATTTCCCAACGAGATAAAGAATCACGGCGAAAATCCGCCGTGGTGTTGGGCGCGTTTATTCGGCATTAATTACCGCGCCCTCGGGATGTGCGAATCCCGCTCGTGGGACGGCGAGCCTGGGCCGACCGGTCCAACGGATTTTCGATTTTTCATTTTCGATTCCGGGCGGTGCGAACTGCAATGAGTCTCAGCGCTCGCTGCTAGCAGTCGCGCCGGCGACCAATCCAAATTCGAAAATCAAAAATCCGCGCTCACTCGTAGCGCAGCGCTTCGATTGGATCGAGGTCGGAGGCTTTGCGCGCGGGGTAGAAGCCGAAGAAGATGCCGATCGCCGCGCTGAATGCGAAGGCCCCGGCGACCGCGGTCTGCGAAACGAGCACCGGCCAGCCGTTGAGTTGCGAGATCAATTGGGACGCGCCGACGCCGAGCAGAATGCCGAGCGTGCCGCCCATGAGGCTGAGGATGATCGCCTCGGTCAGGAACTGCAGGAGCACGTCGCGCCCGTGCGCGCCGACCGCGAGGCGGATCCCGATCTCACGTGTGCGCTCGGTGACGGAGACGAGCATGATGTTCATGATGCCGATGCCGCCGACGATGAGCGAGACCCCGGCGATGGCACCGAGGAGAACGGTCATCGTCTTGGTTGTGGCGGTGGCAGCCTCGGCGAGCTCGAGCTGATTGCGGACGGTGAAGTCCGGTTCACGTCCGCTGCGTCGCTGTTGCAGGAGGTCGGTCACATCCTGCTGGATGCGCGACATCTGCTCGGGCGAGACGGCCTGGATCAGGATCGAGTTGAGAAAAGGACGCCGCGCGATGTGGCGGAGGTGCGCGGTGTAGGGAATGAAAACGACGTCGTCCTGGTCCTGGCCGAAATAATTGAAGCCCTTGCCGGCGAGCACGCCAACGATCCGGAACGGCACGTTGCGCAAGCGGATGGTCGCGCCGATGGGGTCGTTGTCTGCGAAGAGTTGCTGCGCGACGGTCTGGCCGATGACGCAGACCTTCGTGCCGCCGCGCACGTCGGCGTCGCTGAACATGTCTCCCTCGGCGATGCTCCAGGTGCGGATGTCGAGCACGGTGGTGTCGACGCCGCTGATCTGGGAGTTCCAGTTCAGCCCGTTGGCGAGGATCTGGGTGCGGTCGCGGATCTCGGGCGTGACGGCGACGACGCCCGGCACCTCATTGCGGATGGCGAGCATGTCCTCGACGGTGAGCGAACTCGCGCTGCCCCAGCCGCCGCGTGCGCCGCCGGAGCTGAAGCTGCCGGGGAAGACGGAGACGATGTTCTGCCCGAGGCTGGCTATCTGCGCCTCGACCTGGGACTTCGCACCATTGCCGATGCTGACCATCGCGATGACGGCGGCGACACCGATGATGATGCCGAGGGCGGTCAGCACCGAGCGCAGCGCGTTGCGGCGCAGCGCGCGGAGGGCGACCTTGATGGTGTTCAGCAATCGCATGGGAAGGATTAACGATTATGCGGTCAGCTTCGCCGCGGCTTCGGCGTCGAGGAGTTTCTGGAGCTCGGTGGCGGCGTGGTGGCGCGGCGCGACCGGGACGTCGCTCACGAGGCGGCCGTCGCGCATGATGAGGTTGCGTTTGCAGTAGTGCGCGATGTCGAGCTCGTGCGTGACCATCACGATGGTGATGCCCTGTTCGTTGAGTTTCTGGAACACGCCCATGATCTCGACCGAGGTCTTCGAATCGAGGTTGCCCGTGGGCTCGTCGGCGAGGAGGACCTGCGGATCGTTGATCAGCGCGCGGGCGATGGCGACGCGCTGTTGCTGGCCGCCGGAGAGCTGGCTGGGGAAATGGTCCGCGCGCTGGCCGAGGCCGACGAGCTCGAGGCTCTTCATCGCGCGGTCGCGCATCTCGCGCGAACTCATGCGGCGCGCCCCGTAGAGCATCGGCAACTCGACGTTCTCGAGCGCCGTCGTGCGGGCGAGGAGGTTGAAACCTTGGAAGACGAACCCGAGCTTCTGGTTGCGGATGTCGGCGAGCTGGTTGCGGTCGAGCTTCGCCACGTCGATGCCGTCGAGCAGGTAGGAACCCTTCGTCGGCCGGTCGAGGCAGCCGAGAAGGTTCATCAGGGTCGACTTGCCCGAGCCGGACGCGCCCATCACGGCGACGAAATCGCCGCGCTCGATCGTGAGCGATACGCCGCGCACGGCGTGGACGGGGACCTCGCCGGATTGGTAGATCTTGTGGATGTCCGTGATCTGGACGACGGGCGTCATGCTCAGAAGCGGCGCGGGCCGCCGAAAGGGTTGGTCGCGCCGGGACGGGCGCCGCCGCCGCTGTTGCCGTCGTTGACCGTGACGCTCGTGACGAGCAAGTCGCCCTCGGCGAGGCCTTCGATGATCTCGCTCGCGGAGCCGTCGGTGATGCCGACCTTGACGGTTACGGCCTCGGGTGGACCGGCGGGGGATTTCATCCGGTAAACGGTGCGCGTGGTGACGGTGACTTCGCCCGGGCGCGTCGCGCCGCCGGTGTCGGGCACGGGGAGTCCGCGCGCGATCATCAGCTTACGGATCTGCTCGCGCTGCTCCGGCGTCGGCGGGCCGCTGCGGAAATCGACGCCGACCTCGGCCATGATCTCGCGCATCACCTGGCGTTGCTCGGGCGTGAGATCGCCGAATATGCCGCCGCCCCGTCGGCCGCCGCCGGGGCCGCCGGTCGCGGCCGGAGCAGGGGAGGAGGCCGGGGTGGGAGTGGAAGCGGTCGCGGTGGCGCCGGCTTTCACGGCGTCCTTGGCGGCGTCGCCGTCCTTGCCTTTTTCTCCCGCGGGGGCGGCGGGCGCGGACGGTGTGACGGCGAGGCCTTCGGGCATGCGCACGCGGAGCGTGGAGTTGGGCACGCGCACCACGCCGTCGCGGCGCGCGACGATGACGGAGACGTTGGCCGTCATGCCGGGGCGAAGGCGAAGGTCGCCGTTGTTGACGTTGATGATGGTCTCGTAGGTGACGACGTTGTTGGCGGTCTTCGGGGCGTTGCGGACCTGGACGACTTCGCCGCGGAAGTTGCGGTTCGGAAACGCGTCGACGGTGAACGTGACCTGCTGGCCGACCTCCACGCTGCCGATGTCGGCCTCGGCGACGGCGGCGGTGATCTGCATGCGGCTGAGGTCGTTCGCGATGGTGAAAAGGACGGGGGCGTTGAGGCTGGCGGCGACGGTTTTGCCCTCCTCGGTCTGCTTGGCCATGACGATGCCGTCGATGGGCGACGTGATGGTGCACCGCTCGAGGTCGACGAGCGCGTTCTCGACGGTGGCCTTGCTGGTGAGGAGCTGGGCCTCGGCTTGGCTGAGCTGCGCGACGGCTTGGTCGAATTCCTGCTGGGTCACGAGTTTCTGCTCGTGGAGGGAGCGGATGCGCTCGGCGTTGATGCGCTGGAGCTGCGTCGAGGCCTCGGCGGAGGCGAGGTTGGCCCGGGCCTGGCGGAGGCGCTGTTCATAGGTGGCGGGGTCGATCTCGGCCAGCTTGTCGCCCTTCTTCACCGGCGAGTTGTAGTCGACGTAGATTTTCTTCACGAGGCCGGAGATCTGGCTGCCGACGTCGACGCTGAGCACCGGGTCCAGCTGGCCGGTGGCGGTGACGGTCTGGAGGATGTCGCCCCGCGTCACGGTCGTC
>CAYYVB010000034.1:5240-15268 GCA_964475035.1 uncultured Opitutaceae bacterium
GTGTAGACCGGGGCCGCGGACGCCGCCTCGCGGCTCTGATAATAATACCAGCTGGCGCCGGCGGCACCGAGCAGAAGGATAAACACCAGGAGTTTCTTCATGAAAGGGGGAGCGATGGAGCGAAATGAGTGCGGACGGGAACGCAAACCCGGATGGGGTGTGCTCCTGCTGCGCTACGGGCAAGACGTCACGCAGGACGCCGGGGTTTCAACCTTTTGCCGCTTTCCGTTTGCCAGCGTGCGGGGGCGCGCGTTGCTTCCGCGCACCCCATGAAATCGCTGAAGCCCCTGCTGCCCACGTTGGCGCTGTGCACGGTCGTGGCCGTCTGCGCCCAGGAACAACCCCGCGAGCGCTCTGCCGAGGTCAATTCCGCCCCGGTCGCGCCCGTGTCTGCCGACAAGGATCCGGTCCCGTCCGTCACCGAGCACGAGGTGACCATCGGCGGAAAGAAGATCCGCTACCAGGCCACGGCCGGATACCTCGTCCTCCGGAACGCCAAGGGCGAGCCCACGGCGAACATGTTCTACACCGCCTACACGAAGCTCGGCGCAACCGACGTGGCGAAGCGGCCCGTGACCTTCTCGTTCAACGGCGGCCCCGGCGCCTCGTCCGTCTGGCTGCATCTCGGCGGCCTCGGCCCGAAACGTGTCAACATGGGCCCGCGCGGCGAGGCCGTGCCGCCGCCGTATTCGTGGGCGGACAACGAGTGGTCTTGGCTCGACGAGACGGACCTCGTCTTCGTCGATCCGATGTCGACCGGCTTCACGCGTCCCGCCGCCGGCAAGGACGCGAAGCCCTTCCACGGGTTCACCGGCGACCTCGAGTCGCTCGCGGATTTCATCCAGCTCTGGACGACGCGCAACCTGCGCTGGCCCTCGCCGAAATTCCTCGTCGGCGAAAGCTACGGCACCACGCGCGTCGCCGCGCTGACCGACCGCCTGCAGCAGAAATACGACCTCTACGTCAACGGCGTGATGCTCGTGTCCTCGATCCTCAATTTCCAGACCGCGCGCTTCGCCCCCGGCAACGACAACCCGTATCCGCTCTTCCTCCCGACCTACACCGCCACCGCGTGGTATCACGGCAAGCTGAAGGGCGATTGGGCGAAGAACCTGACCGATGCGCTCAAGCGCGCCGAGACCTTCGCCGCGCGCGACTACACACTCGCGCTGATGGAAGGCGACGCGCTCGCCGAGGACGAGTTCAACCGCATCGCCGCCGATCTCGCGACGCTGACCGGTCTCGACGTGGAGTTCATCAAGCGCCGAAACCTGCGCGTGAGCATCGGGCAATTCATCCGCGAGCTGCGCCGCGACGAGGGTATCGTCGTCGGCCGCCTCGACAGCAGCGTGGCCGGCATCCTCGACGACAGCGAAGGAGACACGTTCGGCGGTGGCGGCGGGAATTTCTTCGACCCGAGCATGGAGGCGATCAACGGCCCCTATGCGAACGCCATCAGCGACTACCTGCGTCGCGACCTGAAATTCGAGACCGACCTGCACTACGAAGTGCTGACCAACGTGCAGCCCTGGGACTACACCAACGTGCAGAACACCTACCTCAACGTCGGCGAGAACCTGAAGCGCGCGATGGTGCGCAACGCGTTCATGAAGGTCTGGGTGGCGAACGGTTACTATGACCTCGCGACGCCGTATTACGCCACCGACTGGACCTTCCGCCACATGCACCTCCCGAAAGCCGTCCGCGGCAACGTGACGATGACCTACTACGAAGGCGGCCACATGATGTATACGCACGTGCCGTCGCAGAAGAAGCTGAAGGAGGATTTCGCCCGCTGGATCGACACCGTGCTCAAGGAGCAGAAGGTGCGTTGAGGTGAACGCTTAAGGCTGGCCTCAAGGGCCGGAGGCCAGCCGTCCAGTTTATGTAGCAGCCGTTTTCCGGCGGCTGCTGCGAATGAAAGCCGCAGAGCGCCGGGGCGGTCAGCTCACTTCTTCGCCGCCGCCTTCAGGCTCTTGTCCGGATACGGCGGCGGCTCGGGGATGAGGTGGCGCGGGTCCTTCTTGATCAGCTCCTGCAGGTGCTTGATTGCGGCCTCGAGCTGGGCGTCCTCGCCGCGGAAGACGGCGGCGGGGTTGTTGTCGACGACGATGTCCGGCGTGAAGCCGTCGCCCTCGATCACCCAGCCCTCGCCGGGGACGAAGGAGCCGTATTCCGCTGCGCGGGCGAGGCCGCGGTCGACGAGTGTGTTGATGCCGCGCAGCCAGATGCCTCCGCCCCAAGTGCGGACGCCGATGCTTTGACCGAGCTTCAGGTGACGGACCGCGTTGGCCATGGTCTCGCCGTCGGAGGCGGTAAAGGCATCGACGAGCACGACGAGGTGTCCGCGGAACGGGCTCTGGAGATGCGGATAAGCGACGCCGTCGCGGCGGCTCCACCACATCCACGCCTGCCGCATGAGGCGCGACACCATCCAGCTGTCGATGTTGCCGCCGCGGTTGTTGCGGAGATCGAGGATGAGGCCGGCCTTGTTCGCGGCGGCGTAGTAGCCGCGGACGAACTCGGAATAATTCGCCGTGAGCATCGCGCGGATGTGGACGTAGCCGATGTCGCCCTTCGACTTCTCATCGACGGCGAGGCGACGCGTGTATTCCCAATCCGTGTAACGCAGATCGGCGGCGGTCGCTGCCGGCACAGCCGTGACGATGCGCGAAAATTCCTCGCCTGTTGCGCCGGACTTGAGCGCCAGCAGCACCTGGCGGCCGGCCTGGTTGCGGAGCAGGGCCTGCGCGTCGGGCACGGAGAGCGTGGCGACGCCGTTGATGGCGGTGATGATGTCGCCGGCCTTGATGCCGAGGCCCGGACGCAGAAGCGGGCCGCGGCGTTCGAGGAACTCGGGGTCGCTCTGGTAGATATAGTCGATGCGGTAGCCGCCGGCGTTTTCGTCGCGCGACCAACGCGCGCCGAGCGAGCCGACCGGGATATTCGGCTCGCCTTCGCGAAGCGTGCCGCCGCGGGCGTCGGTGTGCAGCGCGGAGAGTTCGCTCACGAGGTAGTTGAGCAAGTCGTCGAGCTCGGCGCGGTCGGTGAGGCGGTCGACGAGCGGGAGGTGCTTCGCGAGGTTGGCCGGCCAGTCGACGCCGTGCATGTTCTTCGCGTAGAAATAATCGCGGTGCAGGCGCCAGGCATCGACGAACATCTGGCACCAGCTCTCGCGGGGCGAGTAGGGGAAGCGCAGCGCAGACAGGTTGATGCGCGACTTCGCGAGGTCGCCGGCCGCGCGGGCGGCGGCGTCGATCACGTAGAAGTCGTCGCGCTGCTGGAGGGCGATCTTCTTGCCGTCGGCGGAGAGCTGGTAGCTGGAGACGTTGCTCGCGACGGTCGTGGCCTCGGCGTCGCGGGTCTTGATCTCGATGCCGAGGAGGCGCGAGTTGTTGAACGGCGCGCCGGCGTCGCGATCGAGGACGAAGAGCGCCTTGTCGTTCACGTCGAGCGAACGGTAGTTGCCGGCGGGGACGGGGACTTCCCAAAGTCGCTCCATGATGCCGTCGAGGACGACGACGAGCGGTTTCGGGCCCTTCGTGGCCGTCGCGGGTTTGGCGTCGGCGACGGCGGGCACGACGGGCTTGGCGGCATCCTTTTCGTCGGACTTCTTCTCTGTGCCTGCCACGGCGGTCGCACCGGCGGAGGCGGGTGCAGGCTCGGCGGGTTTTTCCGGCTCGGATTTCTTTTCGTCCTTCGCGTCGGCGGGCTTCTTGTCGGACTCGAGTTCGTCCGGTGCCTGGAAGGGCGAACGCGTCTCGAGACCGAGGGCGAGCTGGTAGATCTTCGTGGTCTTGTCGAGGAACGGCTCCGGCTGGCGCGGGCCCCATGGGGAAGGGACGAGGGAGTTGAAATTCCGGTCGGAGAGGAAATACAGCCACTTGCCGTCGGGGCTGAAAGCGGGGTTTCCGCTGTTGACCCGGTCGCTTGTCACCGCGGTGCAGGCGTTCGACTCGACACTGTAGAGATGGAGCTGGAAATTGCCCGAGTCGGCGGTGAGGCCGTAGACGAGCCACTTGCTATCCGGCGACCAGGCGACGGTGAGGGAGTCGAAGTCTTGGTGCTTCGACTTCGCGATGAGGCGCGATTCCTTGGTCTTGAGGTTGTGGAGGAAGAGCTCTTGGTCGCGCTCGGCGTGGACGATCCATTCGCCGTCGGGCGAGACCTCGCCGGCCATGCGGAGCGTCTCGCCGCCGGTCGTGAGTTGTTCGCGCATGCCGACGCCGTTGGCGGGCGCGCGCCAGAACTCCACTTCGCCGCTCTCGTCGCTGAGCACGAGGAGCGACTTGCCGTCGGGGAAAAAGCGCGCGGAGCGATAACGCACGCCGCTGCTGCGCGTCACCTCGATGAGGCGACCCGGGCCGGCGGGGGCGACGAAGACCTGGCCGCGCACCACCAGCGCGAGACGGTCGCCGCTGGGCGAGACGGTGAAGCCGCTCATGAAGTCCGAGGGCTTGGTCACCCACGTCTCGCGCAGCTGGTCGAAATCCGAGGCGAGCGTGATGGCGAGGCGCGTGTCGCGGCCGCGGGCGATGTCGTAGAGGTGGAGGTCGGCGCCGTTCTGGTAGACGATGCGGCCGCCCTGCTGGCGCGGGTTCTTCACGCCGAAGTCCGCGTGGCGCGTGTGCTGGCGGAGGTCGGAGCCGTCGGGGCGCATCGACCAGAGGTTGCTGGTGCCGTCGCGCTCGCTGGCGAAATACACGCGGCCCTGCCAGAACATCGGCCAGCGGCTGATGCCCTTGAAATCGGGGTGATACTGCACGGCCTCCTTCGCCCCGAGGTCGAAGCGCCAGAGATTCTGCGCGGTGCCGCCGACGTAGCGCTTGGCGTGCGAGCCTTGGAAAGAATAGCGCGTGAAGAAGAGCGTCTTGCCCGTGTCGTCGAACACGCCCTCGTCCGCCTCGCCGAGCGGAAGCGGTTCCTTGGCGAGCGTCGCCGGGTCGACGGTGATGAGCTGGTTGACCGGCAACGTCGCGAAGGCGCGCGTGGCGTAGATGACCTTGCCGTCGGGCGTCCAGCCGCGGACCGCGGCGGATTCGCCGTGGAACGTGAGGCGCTTCGGCAGGCCGCCCGTCATCGGCATGACGTAGATCTCCTGCGGGCCCTCGTAGGAAGCGGAGAAAGCGATCCACTGGCCGTCGGGTGAGATGGCGGCGTGCCCTTCGCTGTCGGGATGGGTCGTGAGGCGCTGCGCCGTGCCGCCGTTGGCGGAGACGCGCCAGAGGTCGCCCTCGGCGGTGAAGACGACCGTGTCGCCGTGGATGGCCGGCATCCGGTAGTAACCAGGCGCGGTTTGCGCGACGACGAGCGCGGGCGCGGCGAGGAGGGCGGCAAGGACGAGGCGGGCGAGCAGGCGGGATAACTTCATGGCCGGTGGTGGTTGGACTGAAAAGACGGAGGAAAACAGACGGCGCGAGCGCCGAGGGGCGAACGAACGCAAGGTTGCGACGAATCGTGCGCGCGGAACGCGGAAACCGCCGCGCTCACGAATTGCGCCGGTGCCACTCGCTCTTCGCGCCAACGCGGCGCGTGCGCTTGGTCGGGTGTTTGAACACCACATGCAACGCCTCCGCGACGGGAGCGGGGACGAACTTCGTCACGTCTCCGCCGAGCCGCGCGATCTGCTTCACCAGCGTGGAACTGGTGTAGCTGTAGGATTCGTTGGGCATGACGAAGATCGTCTCCACCTGCGGCTCGAGATGGCGGTTCATCAGCGCCATGTTGAACTCGAACTCGAAGTCCGAGAGCGCGCGCAGGCCGCGGATGATGGCGGCGGCCTTCTGCTGGTGCGCGAACTCGACGAGCAGGCCGTCGAAGCTCACGACATCGATCGACGGCATTTTGCCCACGGTGGACTTGATCAGCGCCACGCGCTGCTCGGCGGTGAACAGCGGGGTCTTGGTCGAGCTGATGGCGACCGCCACGGTGACGCGGTCGAAGAGCTTCGCCGCGCGCAGGAGGACATCAAGGTGTCCGTTCGTGAAGGGGTCGAAGGTGCCGGGGTAGATGCAGTGTCTCATGCGGCGTCGGGGAACGCCGAGGAAAGGCGGCGTGGCGGACATTGGCGAGCGATTTCGCCCCGGCGCGCGTGGTCCGTCCGGCTTACGCGCGACGGGCATCTCGGGGGTTGCCAAGGGTCCGGCTGCGGGCTCGACTGCGGGCACACACACCCATGACTCTGCCGAATCTGCTCACGATCTCGCGCGTGCCCCTGATGTTCATCGTCGTGGGTCTGATGTTCGCCGAGCTCGCCTGGGGCGCGACGATCGCGTTCTGGCTCTACATCGCGGCGGCGCTCACCGACTGGCTCGACGGCCTGCTCGCGCGCCGTGCCAACCAGGTCTCGGCCTTCGGCCGCTTCATGGACGCCGTGATCGACAAGGTCATGGTCCTCGGCCTCATGATCGCGCTCATCCACGGCAACTACTTCGTCGTGCTCGGGAAAAATTTCACCATCCCGGCGATGCTGCTCCTGTTGTGCATCCTCTGCCGCGAGTTCGCCGTCTCGGGCATGCGCATGGCGGCGGCGACGAAAGGCATTACGATCGAGGCCGACTCGAGTGGCAAGCTGAAGACCTTCATGCAGCTCAACGCCATCGGCTGGCTGCTCGGCGCAAGGATGTTCTCCGTGGATTTCGGCGATCTGTTCACCCAGGAGCAGATCGGCTGGATCACCGGTGTGCATATCATCGGCCTGTTGCTTTACGTCGCTTCGGCCGTGCTCACCATCACGTCCGGCTGGTCGTATTTCCGCCGCCACGGCCACGTGGTGATGTCGTGACATGAACCTGCCCGAACCTCGCTGGGCGGCGCGGCTGCCCACGGCACTCGTCGTCAACCTCGCGACGCTCGGTCCGCTCGGGCGCAACCTGCCCGCACCGGGCACGTGGGGTTCGCTCGCCGGCCTGCTATACGCGCTGCTTTTCTTCCGCTCGGCGCGGCCCGAAGTGACCATCGTCTGGACCGTGCTCGCGGCGTGGCTGGCGGTCGCGATCTGCGGCGAGGCGGAGAAACGCCTCGGCCAGCGCGATCCGGGCAAAGTGGTGCTCGATGAGTTCATCGTCATGCCGCTCGTGTTTCTCGGCTGGCGCGCCGTGCCCGCGACGGTGTGGCCGGAGTGGGCGGTGTGGCTGCTCGGTTTCGGGCTGTTCCGGGTGTTCGACATCTTGAAGCCGTTTAGTATCGCCCGCCTGCAACGCTGGCCCGGCGGCTGGGGCGTGGTGGCGGACGATTTCGCCGCCGCGCTGGCCGCCTGCGGCGTGATGCACGCCGCGGCCTTGGTGTGGCGGTTGGCGGGGTGGTGAGTGAAGGGCGGGGCGCCGCGATCAATCAAAGACGCGTTTCGCCCGGACGGATCGCGCGCAAGCGCACCACCTCCGATGCAGTCTCAGCGCTTGGGGCCGAAGCGATCGCGCAGCTGGCGGATGGCTTGGCCGAAGGTGATTTCGGCGCGCACGCGGGTGCTCGTGCCGAAATCGAAGCCATCTTGTCCCCACGTGCCGCGCACACCGAAGCCGACGATCCACTGCGTCTTGGAATTGAAGGTGTATTTCTTCGGCAGGAACCAGAGCACGCTCGGGTGAACGGCGAAGATGTGTTCGTCGTAGCCGCTGATGACGCTCGTCGTGTAAGTCGCCTGCAGCGTCCATTTCACCTGGCCAAGGTCGTAGATCGCGCCGCCGGTGAGCGAGAGCGCGTCGTCGCTCGGCGTGTTCTCGCCGCGCGTGCCAGGCACGGAGGAATCGCTGACGAAATCGCCGCTGAGCCCGGCGAACGTAGTCCAGCGCGGACGCGAGAGCGAGCGGCGTTCGACGACGACGTAGGGGGCGATATGGTTGCGGCCGTCGGTGAGGTCGAGCGGCGGCGAACCGACAGGAATCTCGAAGTTCACGCCCACGCTCGTGCGGTCGCGTTCCTCGGGCCAGGCTGGGATGAGATAGCGGCCGCCGAAGCGCAGTTCTCCGATGCCATTGCCTGCGCCGCCCGCTTTGTGGTTGTGGGTGAAAAACGATTCGGCCTCGGCGTTCAGTTCGTAACGATTGTCCGGCGTCCAGCGCACGCCAATGGGCACGCGGATGTAGTCACGGCGCACGAGGTCGCCGAAACGCGGGTTGAACTGCAGGCGATAGGTGCCGGGCGGGTCGAAACGAGGCAGATCGATGTCGAGCAGGCCGCGGATGCGTCCGGTGAGCGCTCCGAAGAATTCCTTTTTTGCCTCCGGCGGTGTCGGCTCGGTCGCGGTCTCGGCCTCGCTCGCGGCGGATGCGAGCGGCGTCAAGGCGGCGAGGGCGAACAGCAGCAACGAGGGCAGGGCGCGGCTCAGGCGCATGGCGGGTTCAGGGCAGTGGTTGGAGGTTTTCAAACGGCAGGCGCACCAGCAGACCCTGCTGGAGCACGTCCACCGACACCACGATTCCGCGCGGGTTCACCGGATCGTCGACATAACCTTCCAGTCCGTTCAGCGGCCCGCCCGCGACGCGCACGCGCGTCCCCTTGCGGATGAGCGGATGCAGCGCGGCCTCGTAGCCGGAGGCGCAGACGGCTTTCACATCCTCAAGTTGCCGCAGAAAGACCGGCTCGTTCTCCACCAACAGGGCGCGCACGAGCAGGTCCTGTTGGTAGACACGCGTCTTTTTTTCCGGGACGATCTGCGCGAAGACGTAGCCCGGGAAGAGCGGCTTAGTGAACACCTTCTTCTGCGTGCCGTAGCGGCGCACGCTGTCGAGCAGGGCGAGGTAGTGCGCGAAACCCTCGCGCGCCAGCAGGTCGGCGAATTTCTTTTCGCAGCGCGGCTTGGTGTGGCACACGAACCAGCGCGGTCCGGTGAAATCGGGGAGGTGCTGGCCCATATCAGCCTCGCGCGAGCCGGTGCAGGGCTTTCACGTAGCCGGGAAAACCCTCGCCGCTGATCATCGCGACGCAGCCGCGCGCCGTGAGCGACCGGCGGCGGAAAGGCTCGCGCTTCTTCAGGTCCGAGATGTGCACCTCGACCGCCGGCAGCGGGGCGACGCTCTTGAGCGCGTCGAGCAGCGCGATGCTGGTGTGCGAGTAGGCGCCGAAGTTGACGATGAAGCCGTCGATACCCGCGTCGGCCAGCGCGTGGATGCGGTCGATCAGCGCGCCCTCGTGGTTCGATTGGAAAAACACGAGCCGCACGCCGAGCGGCTTTGCCGCGGCGCGGAGGAGTTTTTCGAGGTCGCGCAGCGTCGCGGTGCCGTAGATCTCGGGCTCGCGGCGGCCGAGGCGGTTGAGGTTGGGACCGTGGAGGACAGCGATTTTCACAGCGGATTCTCCGTGTCGATGAACACCCAGGGCAGGCGGAATTTCTTCCCGAGCTCGGCGGCGAGCGCCTTCACTGCGAGCGTCTCGGTGGCGTAGTGGCCGCAGCAGAAGACGTTCAGCCCGTGCTCCTGCGCGAAGTTGAACCACTCCTCGCGCAGCTCGCCGGTGACGAGCGTGTCGACGCCCGTGGCGGGCAGGGCGGCGATCGCGCTGTTGCCTGCGCCGGAGCAGAATGCGACCTGTTTCGGCTGTGCGGAGCCGAACTCCAGCGCGACGACGCGCGGGTAGAGTTCTTCGAGGCGGTTGCGCAGTTGGGAGCGCTTGTATTTGTTCGGCGCGGTCCAGCCGACGAACTCGTCGTCGTGCGGGAGGAAACGGCCCTTCGGCCGCAAGCCGAGCTGGCGCGCGAGCAGGACGTTGTTGCCCAGCTCCGCGTGCGCATCGAGCGGCAGGTGGGACGAATAAACGGCACAGTTCCCGCGGATGACGGTGGAGAAGCGCTCGTAGACCGGACCGGTCAGCGGCTGCACACCGCCCCAGAAAAGCCCGTGGTGCACGATCAGGAAATCCACGCCGCATTCGACCGCCTGCTCGAAGGGCACGCGGCCCGCGTCGACGGCGGCGCCGATCTTGGTCACGCGCCCGTCGTTGGCGACTTGGAGGCCGTTGACGGCGCCGGGGTAATCCTTGAACGCGCTGCGGCGCGTGCGCCGGTCGCAGTAGTCGACGATCTGGGAGAGGGA
>CAYYVB010000035.1:0-14650 GCA_964475035.1 uncultured Opitutaceae bacterium
AGCCGCTGCCGATGAGGTAGCCGCGCGCGACGCACTCGATGGCGAGGGGTTTCAGCTTCCGCACGATCATGCTGCGCAATTGCAGGTCGCGGCTCGCGATACCGCGGCGGGCGAACTCGCGTTGCTGGTCAGGCAGAAGGTGGTTGGCAATGAGGCCGGAGGTCTGGGCAAACCACCAGAGGCTCATCTGCGTGAGGATGGAACCCTTGCCGGGAATGCCGTCGGGCAGAATGACATCGAAGGCCGAGAGGCGGTCCGTCGCAACGAGGAGGAGCGCGTCGCCGAGGTCAAAAATCTCGCGCACCTTGCCCGAAGCGATGCGCGGGTAAGGGAGGTCATCGACTGTGGTGACGGCAGTCGGGGGCAACGCGGCGGCGATCTCGGCAAACGTCATGCCCCCATCCGGGCGGAAGTCCGGGCGCAGCTCAAAGAATTTTTCACCTCCTGCGGAGGAAATCGCGTCCGGCGCCGCCGGACCATCACCCCGCGGCATGATGTCGAGAAGCGGAGGCATTAATGCCAACTACACCGACCGGTTCGCGTTGCCCGCATCGAGACCACCCGCAACATCGGGCGCAAAGTCAGTCCGAGTCATCCCACGCGTGAAACGGAGGAAAGATTTGCCATGAAAACCATGACCAAAGTCGCCACCCTCACCATCACCGCGCTCTTCACCGGAGCCCTCAGCCTCGCCGCCGCGCCCGCCGCCGATAATTGGGACAACACCTGCGCCTCGTGCCACGGTGCCGACGGCACGGGCCAAACCAAGCAAGGCAAGAAACTCAAGTTGAAGGACTACACGGACAAGTCCGCCCTCAGCGACAAGACCGACGAGGAGCTCATCAAGATCGTGACGGAAGGCGTCATGGTCGACGGCAAGCAGCGGAAGAAGGGCTACAAGGACCAGCTCTCCGCGGACGAGATCGCCGAGCTCGTGAAGTTCGTCCGCAGCTTCGCGAAGTAAGCCCGAGCAAGAGACCCAGCCGACTGTGGTCGGCCGTTAAGTGCAGTCGCACACATGAGCCAGGGCGGGGGTCGGAGCCCCCCACCCTGCATGTCGAGGGCAAGGAAGCGGGAATGTGCCCGCCGGCAGCATCCGCTTTGACTGCGCGCCCGTAGGCATTACGAATCACCGCCATGCTCTCGGACCTCCTCCAAGACCGCTCCGCCCTCTACGTCTCCGGCGCCATGCCGGCGGCGGAGCGCGAGGCGTTTGAGGTTCTCCTTGAGTTCGATCCTGCGCTTGCCGCCCATGTCGCCGCGCTGCAGGAAGCCGCCGCGTTCAGCGTGCTGGGCCCGCGTCCTGTCCTCGCCGCCCCGCCGGTGAACTTGAAGGAACGCATCCTCGCCGCCGCAGCCACCACGCCCCAAGTCAGACCCGACGCGCTGGTCGTTACCGACCCCGCAGGGTGCATCGTCTGGATCAATGCCGCCTTCACCGGCATGTGCGGCTACTCCCTCGATGAACTCCGCGGCAAAAAGCCGGGACACATTTTGCAAGGTCGCGATACCGATGTCGCCACCGTCGCCCGCATCCGCAGCGCCGTGGCCGAGCGTCGCGCCTGTCGCGAGCAAGTCGTGAATTACCACAAGGACGGCAGTGCCTACCGCGCCGACGTGCGCATCGCGCCGATCCTCGACGACGCGGCCGAGCCGCTCTACTTCGTCGCCCGCGAGCGCGTGCTGGCGTCTTAAGGACGGCACGGGAATTTTCCCGCCTTTGGGATTCGCGCATACCGCTGGCGTGACGGTCCACCGACGCGGAAAGCGCCGCGCCGGCGCAGGCAAAATTTTAAGTTCCAATGGGCCATGCCCTTACGGAGGTATCTGCAACTTGGCACACGCGGTGCGTGTAGTGTTCTCAACAACCCACTCTCCCATGAAGAAGATCACTCTCCTCCTCTCCCTCGCCAGCCTGAGCCTCGGCCTCAACGCCGCCGCCACGACCGAGCTCGACGAACAGGTCACGACGCTCGCCGCCTTCACCGTCACGGCCGAGCGCCACACCGAAGGCGAGAAGGCCATCGCCCAAAGCCTCGCGGAATTCCGCGCCGAGACCCGCGCGACCGCCCAGCCGGTCCGCACCGAGCTGCCGGCTCTTGGCACCGTCGCGGAACAGGCCCAGCCCGAGACCGTCCGCGCCCTCGCGGTGTCGCCGGCCCTCGCGCTCCGCGGCCGCTCCTGAGCGTCGCTCCCCACTTTGTGTCCGTGTGTGTGTGTCCAGCCCGCCCCTTGCGAGGGGCGGGCTTACTTTTGGGCACCCAACGGCCTCAACCCGAAGCCGTGAGCAAGTCGATGCACCGTGAGGCGGGCCCGACGGCGCGTCCGCGCTGACGAAGCGCCACGAGTTCCCACGTCGCCCACTTGTCCGCGAGCGGCACGAAGGCCACTCCCGGCGGCACCGCGGTCCCGGCAAAGTAGTCGGGCAACAGCGCCACGGCCCCCTCGGCCGCGATCAGCGCAAAGGTCTCGGTGATGGCGCTCGTCTCGGCCAGGATGCGCGGCCGGAACCCCGCCCGGCGACAAAGTCCGGTGAGCCACACCGCGCGACCCGGCGCGACGTTCGCCTCGACGCCGATGAAGCGCTCGCCCCGCAAGGCGGCCAAGGGAATCGCACTCGCCCCGGCGAGCGCATGCTCCTGCGGCAACGCCACGCAAACGCCCAAGCGCGCCACCCGCCGGGTGAGGAACTCCGCCTGTTCCCGGATCGCCTCGCGACCGACGATCGCCACGTCGATCCGGCCCGCGCGGAGGGCGAGCAGCTGTTCGCCGGGCGTGGCATCGAAGAGCAGAAGCTTGAGGGCCGGGAATTCGCGCTTCAGCGCCGTGAGGACCGGAGTCAGGTAGCGGGCCGCGGCCGGCGCGAGGTAGCCGACGCGCAGCTGGCGGTGCCGGCCGCGCGCGACCGCCATCGCCTCCGCCCGCGCCATCTCGTAGTCGCGCAGCACCGGCGTGAATTGGTCCCGCACCAGAAAACCGAGATCCGTGGGCCGCATCCCCCGGGCCCCGCGCTCGAACAGCGGCGCGCCAAATTCCTGCTCCAACGCCTGGATGTGCCGCGAGAGCGTGGGCTGCGCGACACCCAGCCGTTGCGCGGCGCGATTGACGCTGCCCTCCGTCACGACGGCGAGGAAACTGCGGATGAGTTCGAGCACGCCGGAAGGTATGCAGAAAACGCATAACCGTGACAAGGTCGGTGTATTGGTCGGGCTCGGACGTTCCGGGTAACCTCGGGCCATGCATCCATCCCGCCTCCCCCACCCTGCTCCGCTCTTCTCGCTCGCCCGCGGCCTGCTGATCTTCGCCGGCCTCGCCGGCGCGCTGCGCGCCACCCCTCCGCTCCCGCTGACGCCGGCGGACACCGACTCCTCCCTCGTCCTGCATTTCAGCGACGGCTCGCCGCCGGCCGTCGGGCTCGCGGCGGTCAACGCCCGGCTCCGCGCCGTCGGCGTGCGCGTGAGCCAGGTGGACATCCCGGACTCCGCCCGCCCGCTGCTGCGCCCGTCGCAAACCCGCGCCCTGACGGCGGCCGAAGCCGCCGCTGTGCTCGATCATTTTCCTCTCAGCCGCGGCGCGTTGCTGCGGGAGATCGCCCTGGCCGGCCGGGAACCGACGATGCCGCGCGGCGGCTACCTGCAGACCTCCGAGACCGGAGTCGCTCCCTATCCCAAGGTCTACGACATGCGGGCGCTCGATGCGCCGACGGTCGTGTTTCTCCAGCACAAGTTCGGCCAGCTGCACGTGAACAGCTCCGAGGCCGGCGTCGGCATCGATGAGGTGATGACCATCGTGTCGGGCGGTCCTTACACGTGGTTCTTCGTGCTGCCCGGCGATGTCGTCGGCTTGCTGCGTCTGGGCACGGTCAGCGATGCCGGTCCGGCGTGGCGCCTCAGCTATCCGGGGCTCGTGCCGCACGGCGGCTACTTCGATGCGGCGGACGGCCTGGTCGTGGCCCACGCTCACGGCCCCGCGCACTTCGTCATGCGCTACGAGGACGACAGCGTGACCGGCGCGGCGACGCTCGGCGGCAATCCGTGGATCGATTTCACCGCCGCGGCTCCGCTCCTACGCAAGCCGCGTCCGGCGACGCGCTGAAAAAAATCCGTCGCCTGCCCGGCCTCACGTTTCTGCCTCGGCCACTTACTTGCGTGTGTTGTGTCTTGAGCCCGCCCTTTGCGAGGGGCGGGCTCACTATTGCCGGGGCTGACCACTCACATAAAAATCACCCGCAGCACGAGCACCGCGACCAATCCGGTCACTCCGGCCAGCGCCGACGCCACCGTGACCGTGCGGTAGCCTTGGGCCACCGTGAGTCCGGAAAATTGCGTCACGACCCAGAAGAAACTGTCGTTCACGTGCGACACCATCATCGCCCCGCTCGCGACTGCGAGTGTCGCCAGCACCGGACCATGCCCCGCGGCCAAGCCGAGGGCGCCGAGCATCGGCGCCACCAAGCCGGCCGTGGTGATCATCGCGACCGTCGACGAGCCTTGCGCGGTCTTCAGCCCGGCGGCGATGACGAACGGCACCACGAGGCTCCACGCGCCCAATTGCAGGGGTCCGAGCATCGCGCCCACGAGCTGCGTCAACGGAGTTTCGCGCAGCACGCCGCCGAACGCGCCGCCGGCCGCCGTGATGAGGATGATCGCACCCGCCTCCCTCACGCCGTCGCTGCTCCACGCGCCAAACGCCTGGCGGCCATGCCGGCGCACCACCCACGCCGCGGCGAAAACGCCGAGCAGGAGCGCAACGGCCGGTTCACCGACCAACGAAAGCCCTTGAGCCAACATCCCCCCGCCCAGCGGCCGGCCGGGCGCATCGACCCAGGATTTGATCGCGATGAGCGCCACCGGCAGCACGAGCGGAAACGCCGCGCTGGCGACGCGCGGCGCGGGCTGCGCCGAAGCCGGCTTCTTCTCCGTTTCCTCCGGAGCCGCCACGTGCATTCTCGCGCCGATCCAACGGGCGTAGAGATACGTCACCGCGATGATCGGCGCCGCGACGAGCAAACCGAAGCCGATCACGCTGCCGAAACTCGCCCCCAGCGCACCCGCCGCCGCGACCGGTCCGGGCGTCGGCGGGATCAGGCAATGCGTCGTGTAAAGACCGAGCCCCAGCGCCACCGCGAATCCCGCCAACGACTGACCCGTGCGCCGTGCGAGCGACTTCGCCAGCGACGACAGGATCACGAAGCCCGAATCGCAGAACACCGGAATCGACACCGCCGCCCCCGTGCCCGACATCGCGAGCAGCGAACGCCGCTCGCCCGTCAGGCGCAGCACCGCCGCGGCGATCACCTGCGCGCAACCGCTTTTCTCCAGCGCGGTGCCGATGATGCAGCCGCACGCGATCACGATGCCGATCGCCCCGACCGTGCGTGCGAACCCGTTGGTCAGCGCCACCAGCACTTTCGCGGCGTCGAGCCCGGCGCTCAGGCCGACGGCAAACGCCGCGAGCAACAAGGCGAGGAACGGATGCAGGCGCCAGCGCATCGTCGCCACGACGATGAATAGCACCGCCAGCACCAGTGTCCCGAGCAGGAACATTTCGCGGCTCATGGTGCGGCAGCGGGCGGAGCATGCAAACGGCCGGCGACTATCTCCCGGGTGCGGCGCACCAAGCCCCACAGCACCTGTGGATCGGCCGGATCGAAAATCACCGCCTGCCCTTCCGGCGCCATCGGGATCGTTGCGCGCCAATGCAGCGCCGGACCCGAACTCGGAAACTCAAGCACATGCAGCTCCGGATCGTCGTGCCCGGTGACGAACAGGAATCCCCCCGGCCCGAGCGCACCGCCCGACACGCTGAAACCACGCGTCGCCAATTTATGCAGCAAAGCCGGTGGAAACGCCCAGCCCCGCCCTGTCGGCCGCCAGTCATCATCGAACTCTTCCAGCCGCGTCCATTCCGGTCCGCGTCCCGGTTCGCCGCCGCGCCGCGCATAGTGGACGAAGCAGGCCACCCATTTCCCTTCGCGGCGCACGAACCAAGTCAGCGAACCATCCGTGCGCCCGAAACTGTGCGAACCCACGTGCCGCATCGTGGACAGATCCCACATCTCGACCGAACTGGTCATCGGCACGCCGGGAAAATTCGAGTGCGCACAATACAGTTTACCGTCGTGCACCAGTCCGGCGTTGAGATGCGTCAGCGGCTCGCCCTCCGGGCACGACCAGGTGCCGAGTCGCTCGCCCGTATCGCGCCGATAGGAGCCGAGGTCGTGATTGCTGATCGCGACAATCCGCTCCGCATCGACCGCCACGCCTTGGCGCGCCTCGGCGGCCGGCACACGCCGGATTTCCTCGTAGCGCCAACCTTGCGCGCCAGGACCTTCCCCCGCGGCAGGCGAAGCATCGCTCGCAAGCGCACGCAGCGCGAGACCGAGAGCGGTCAACAGGAGCAATGGCCGGGTTTTCATCCTTCGTTCACTCGCGGGGTTTAACGTTCCAGGCCGTCGCGGCGAGCAACATCGAGAGCAATGACGCTCCGAGCCAAAAGGCGAAGACCGGACCGGAGTCGTAGGTTTCGCGCCCGTCGACGACCACGCGGTTCCCGTCGAGCAGGAAACCGCTGACCCAGTCCTGCGTGCCCGCCCCGACGTAGGCGAAGATGCCGATCAGTCCCTTCACGGTGCCTGCCGCCGCCTTCGGCATGATGTCTACGGCGATGAGGCCGGCGAGGAACACGATCAACCCGCCCACGCCGAAACCGAACATCGCCATCGCCAGCGCATCGACCCACTGGTGGCCGGGCGGATCGAAGTAGAGCAGCGCAAGACCACCTGTCTGCAGGAGCCCGTAGATGAGCGTCGGCAAGTTCCGGCGCGACTTGAAGAACCGATCCGACATCCAACCCGAAGCCGCCGCCCCGACGAATCCCGCCACCGGATACGCACCCATGACGAAACCCGCGCCCGCCAGCGTGTAGCCCTTCGCCTCCTGCAGGAAAAGCATCGCCCAATTGTTCACCGCGTAACGCGCGACATACATCAGCGCGCAACTGACCGCGAGCACCCACACCCAGCCGCTGCGAAACACCAGCTTCTGCATCTGCGCCGTCGTGCCCTTCGGCACGGCCCCGGCGGAATGATCCTGCCGGTAATCCGCCACCGCCGGCAGGCCGTAAGTCTGCGGCCGGTCGGCCAGCGTGCGAAACATGATCAACGCCACGCCGATGCACGCGATGCCCGGACCGATGAATCCCGCGCGCCAGCCGAAGTGACTCACGAGCCCCGCGACGAAGATGAACGTGAGTCCCTCGCCGAGATTGTGCGCGCCGGCCCACACGCCATAGCGCGTGCCGCGCTCCTTGTTGCTGAACCACTGGCAGAGCGAGACGACGCTCGGGGCCGAACCGATCGACTGGAACCAGCCGTTCAAACCCCAGATGATCGCAAAGCCGAGGAACCACGTGATGCTGCCGAACGCCAGATTGCACAGCGCCGAGAGCAGCAGCGCCCATGACATGAAGCGCCGGATGTTCGCATGGTCGGAAAGCACGCCATTGACGAACTTCCCGATCGCATACGCGTAGAGCATCACCGAGCCGATGATGCCCATCTCCGAGGCCGTGAGCACCCCGGCGTCGAGGATCGGCTTCTTCGTCACCGACAGGCCCAGGCGGCAGGTGTAGTAGAACCCATAGCTGATGATCAGCGTGAGGAAGACGCCCCAGCGGATCCGCTCGTAGCGCCGCGCAATCTCAGCCGGATCGGCGAGGAGTGGCCGGTCGGGGCCGGTTCTGAAGTAGTTCAACAAGGCGGCGATCATGAGCGGCGTTTCTCCTTCATCGGTAATAGGGGCCGCCCTGCTCCGCGCGCCGCTGGCGCTCGAGCGAGACGCGATCGATCAACCGCGTCCACGACTCGACGCCATTAGCCAAATCGCCCGGACGCAGCTCCAGCGGGGCCCACACGGTGCTGCCATCGGCATCGACGAGATTGGCGCGCAGCACGGGCTCCTCGCCGGTGAGATCGAAATCGAGCACGCCGAAGTTGACCGCGGCGGAGAACACCGGACGCAGCCGCACCTCCGGCTGCAGGCGCAGCCATTTGTCGACGGGGTTCTGCGCCAGCGGCGAACTGACGACCTCCACCAGGTCGTAACCACCGCGCTGCGACCACGGGATGCAGTTCAATTCGCCCACATGCGAATCGCCCGAGACGAGCACGACACCGCCGATCCGCTCGTCGCGCAGAAAATCGAAGAGCGCATCGCGCTCATGCCGGAAGGCCGCCCACGAGTCCCCGTCCGGCCCCTTCGCCACCGACCAGCCCGTGCCGCAGATCAGCACCTTGAAGGGTGCCCCGGAGGCGCGCAGCTCCGCTTTCAGCCATGCGAATTGTCCCGCGCCGAGGAACGTCTTGTCCGGACCGTCCGGCTGCTCAACGGGATCGCGGTGGTAGCGCCCGTCGAGGAAGAAGAAATCCACGCCGCCGTAGCTGTAGCGGAAAAACGCGCCCGGAGTGTCAGCCGTGCCGAGCGGCGGATTCGCCCAATACTGGGTGAAGACGCGCAGCGCGCCCGCTTTCGAAGGATGCCGGCGGTCGCCATTGTTCAGCCCGAAATCGTGGTCGTCCCACGTCGCCACCTGCGGCACGCCGCGGATGAACGTCGCCAGCGCCGGCAGATCGCGGGCGCGGCGATATTCCTCGGCGAGGATGTCGGGATCGTGGGCGTCGCCGTAGACGTTGTCCCCGGTCCAGAAGAACAGATCCGGCTCCCACTGCGCCAGCGCCCGCCACAGGCGTTCGTCCGCGGTGATTTGGCGGCGGAAGCACGAGCCGAACGCCACGCGAAAGCGCGCCGGTCCGGCCGGTGCCGTGCGAAATGAAAACGGCGCCAGTCGGCCGAGATAGTGGTCCGGTTCTCCCTCGACCAGCACGCGGTAATGGTAACGCGTGCCGGGCGCGAGGCCCGTGAGCTGCGGTTGCAGGATGTAGTCGCCCGCCTTGTCGGCGCGCAACGGACCGACGGCGCGCACGTCCGCGAAGTCCGGCCTCGTCGCGTATTCGATCACCGCCTCGAACGGCCCGCTGAGGCGCACCCACAGCCGCGCCTCCGTCGGCGTCACGGCGCCGACCATCGGGCCGTGCATCACACGGGGATTGCCCAAGGGGCCGTTGGCGGCGCGCACCCCCGGTGCGGCCGCCACCAGCAAACCCAGGGTCCAGCAGAAGGCGCAGGCGATCCTCACAGGCTCCAATTCACGCCCACGTTGACGTTCCAGGAGTAGATTTCGAAGCCGTTGGAGCGCGACGGCACGCCTTGGAACGTCCGCAGCGGCTCCCGCGTGAGATTGAGGAACTCCGCGAAAAGGCGGGCGCGCGGATGCAGGCGATAGCTGAGCTTCGCGTCGATCACCTTGCGCTCGTCGGTGTAGGCATCGCCGTCGGCGGTGGCGCCGACCGACTCGAGGTATTCGCTGTTGAACGCGTAGGCCACGCGCGCCTCGAAGCCGTGCTTCTCGTAAATCACCGCGATGTTGCCGACCGCGTCGGACTGCTTGAAGAACGGCACGTCGCCGGCGCGGCCGAAGATTTTCGCGGAGGAATCCGTGATCGTGTAGTTGAAGTTCACGCCGAGCCCGTCGAAGGGCGCGGGGAGGCCGCTGAAGAACTGCTGCCAGTTCAATTCGAGACCGGTGATCTTCCCGCTCTCGGCGTTCTCCGGGCGGGAGATCGCGAGCGTCGCGTAGTTGCGGCCGTTGTAGGTCGTGTTGGTCAGGGTGTAGGCGCGCGAGTAAACGGGGTTGTCGATGCGCTTGTGGAACGCGCCGACCGAGATGATGCCGCCGCGCGGGAGGTAGAATTCGGCCGACACATCGAAATTCATCGACTCGTAAGGCTCGAGGTCCGGATTGCCGGAACTGAGCGAGCCCTGGAAGGTGCCGCCGCCGAGATCGATGTCGTCGAGGATGTTGCGCGGCGCGAGATCGGTGTAGCTCGTGCGGCCGTAGGTGTTGGTCCACGCCGCGCGGAAGACGAAGCGGTCCGACGCGCGGAGCGTGTAGTGCAGGCCGGGCAGCACCTGCGTGTAGGAGTTGCCGATCTCGAGGCGCGTGTAGTTGCCGTTGCGGCGCTCGTTGCCGGAGTAGGTCGCGTCCGTGCGCTCGACGCGGAGGCCACCGAGCACAGTGGAACGGGCATCGAGTTCGACCGAGGCCATGAGGTAGGCGGAGAGCACTTCCTCCGTGGCGTCGAAGTCTGCTTCCGTCGAGTTGGCGCGCGAGGTAGCGGCGTCGTAGGTGAAGCGGCCGGGGTTGTCGCGGAAGAACTGCTGGTTGGCGGCGAGATTCAGGGTCGGGCCGAAGCGATAGCGGTTTTCCATGAAGCCGGCCGGCTCGGGGCCGGCGAGACCAGGTTGGGCGAGCGTGAAGAGGTTCGCGGCGCCGGAGGCGAGGTTGTAGTTCACGTTCTCGCGGTCCTGCGTCTTGTCGCTCTGCATCCACTTGCCGCCGAACTTCAGCTTGCTGGCGCGGCCGCCGAGGGAGAGCGGACGTTCGAGGTCGAGCTGCGCAGTGGTGACTTCCTCGCGTTCGTCGTCGGTGCGGAAGCGCACGCGCCGGAACGGATACTGGGCGGGGTCGTAGAACGCCGCGTTCGGCGTGATGATCGGGATCTCGCCCGAGAGGTTGTAGCTGTTCGGGAAGGCGCTGCCTCCGGAGCGGAATTCCCAGTCCACGCGGCGCGGCGTGTCGCGCTCGCCGCTCGAGTAACCGAGCTGCCACTCGGCCGTCCACTCGCCCGCCAGCGTGTGCTTGCCGCCGAGCGCGTAGGCGTCGATGAGGTGCTTCTGCTTGTAGTCGCGGAACTCCTTCGTCGCGCGTCCCTGGCTGAACGTGCCGGAAGTCGCCGTCTGACTCGACAGCGTGCCGCGCGCGAACTCGTAGCCGGTCTTTTGCCGGCCCTCCTCATCGATGAACTCGTTGTAGTTCATCCGCAGGTAGAGTTCGTGGCCATCGGTCGGGCGGTGTTCGAGGGCGATATTGAGTCCGAGGCGTGAACGCTCGATGGCATAGTCGAATGACTCCTGCGTCGTCGGCACATACATGCCGTTGATCGGCGCCCAGTCGACCGCATCGGAAGTTTGCGAGGAATATTGCCGCAGCGAGTAGCTGATGCCCGCGATGACACCCCACTTCTTGTCCGCGCCGAAAACGCGGCCGAAATTCGCGCCCGCGCCCCACCAGCCCCAATCGCCGCTGAAGTCGCTGTAGGCGCTCGAGACGGAGCCGAAAAGAAAACCTTCGGGACGATCGAACGCGCTCGCGGTGACGATGTTCACCGAGCCGCCGATGGCGTTGTGATCGCGATCGGGCGTGACCGCCTTCACCACTTCGAGACGGGAGATCAATTCGGCCGGCACCGAGTCCATCGCGAGGCCGCGGCGGCCCTGCTCGGCGGGCGAGCCGATCGTCTGGCCGTTGAGGGTGACGTTGTTCAGCGCCGCATCGATGCCGCGCACGACGACGAACCGGCCCTCGCTCTGGTCGATCTCCAGCGAGACACCCGGCACGCGCCGCAGTGCCTCGGCGGCGTTGCCGTCGGGGAACTTGCCCACGGCGTCGGCGGAGACGGCGTCCATGATGTTGGAGGCCTCGCGCTTTTGCTTGATCGCGCGGGCCTGTCCGGCGCGTTCGCCTTCGACGACGAAGGCGGCGAGCTTCACGACCTCCTCATTTTCGGGGCGGAGTCCCATCTGCGTTGGGTCCGCCCCCGATGCGTTTGGGTCGCTCGTGACGGTAAAGGCCCCGGTTTTCTCATCCTGCGCGGCGGACAGGCCCGTGCCCGCCAGCAATCGATCGATGGCTTCACGCGCCGTGAGTTCCCCCCGGATGGCATTGGTCGGTGTCTTGCCGGCGGTCTTGGTCGCAAAGAGCACCTCGAGCTCCGACTGCGTGGAAAACGCTTTCAGGGTCTGCTCGGCCACGCCGGCGGGAATATCGTAGTTCTTCTTCACCGGCTCGGCGGCCGTGAGCGCGAGCGAGAGCGCGGGGATGACAAAGAGCGCGAACCAGAGGACGCGCACGCGGCAGCGGAACGAGCCGCGAGGGGTTAGAACGCAGCAGTGGGGTAGGTTCATTAGAAGACGCAGACGAAGCATCCGGTTGTTTTCCCTACAAGCTGGGGTGAATTTTTCAAAATTCCTGCATCGCCGCCGCGGCATTCACACCTACCGTGGCGTGCGTCACCTCATCATGCCGCCGCCCACCCCGCAGGCTGCAGCGTCGTCGCCGTCGTCTCGTCCCGACTGGGATGCTGGCGGAGCCACGCGCTGGTTCAGCGAAGAAGTCCATCGGCACGACGCCTCGCTCAAGGCGTATCTGCACGGCTCCTTTCCGGCCGTGCGCGATGTCGACGATGTCGTGCAGGAAAGTTATCTGCGCATCTGGCAGGCGCGCGCCATCGAGCCGGTCCGCTCGGCCCGCGCCTTCCTGTTCCGCATCGCCCGCAATCTCGCGCTCGACCTGGTGCGCCGGGAGCGGTGTTCGCCGGTCGGCATGGTCGCGGATCTGGCCGCACTGCCGGTCCCGGCGGAGTCTCCCTCCGCCGCCAGCGCAGCGAGCACCAACGAGAAAATCGCTCTGCTCGCCACCGCCCTGCTGGCGCTGCCGCCGATCGGCCGGCAGGTGGTGATGATGCGCCGGCTTGAGGGCCTTTCGCGGGCGGAGACGGCCCAGCAGCTCGGCATCGCGGAGAAAACCGTGGACGAACATCTCGCCCGCGGCCTGCGGAAACTCGAGGAGCACCTGCGCGCCCGCGGCGTCAGCAGCCATTACGATCCATGAAGCGCCCTGAACCCTCCCCGTCCCGCAACCAGGCGGAAGCCGCCCTCGATTGGGCGGTCCGCCATGGCGCCGCACGCCGCGTGACCGCAGAGGTCGAACGCCAGCTCCGCCTCCGCCAGCGCCGCCGTCGCTCGCTCGCGGGCGGCGCCGCAGCCTTGCTGCTGTGCGCCGTGCTCGTGTCACCGCAGCTCGATCGCTCCCCGGATGCGCCCCTCCCCGCACCGCCACCTGCGCTCACCAATGCCGTGGTTTCGACCCCCGCCAAGCGCACGCTGCCCGACGGCACGGTGGCCGAATTGAAAGACGGCGCGCAGATCACGTTCGACTACAGCGGCCCACTCCGCCGCGTGACGCTCCAACGCGGCGAAGCGCATTTCACGGTGATGAAGGATTCTCAGCGCCCGTTCGTAGTCGAGGCCTCGGGTGTGGAGGTCCGCGCCGTCGGCACCGCCTTCTCCGTCCAACGCGGAGCCAGCACGGTGGAAGTCATCGTCACCGAGGGTCGTGTGGCGGTCGTGCCCGAGCGGAGCGACCCGACGGCGGCAACGGCACCTGGCGCCGAAACTCTGGTCGATTCCGGCAACCGTTGCATCGTCGATCTGCAGCCGCAGGCTGAGGCCGCCATCGCACCGCAGGTCGAGGCGGTTGGACAACGCGAGTTGGCGGAGCGCCTCGGCTGGCGCGTTCCACGTCTGGAATTTTCCGGCACTCCGCTCGCGCAGGTCATCCCGTTGCTCAATCAGCACGCGGGTGTGACCTTGGTCCTTCGCGACGCCTCGCTCGGCACCCTCGAATTGAGCGGCGTCGTGCGGGCCGACAACACCGACTCGCTGCTGCATTTGCTGCAGGTCGAGTTCGGGATCGAAGCCCGGCGCAGCGGCAACGAGATCCATTTGCACCGCCCGGCGCGTTGAACCTCCGGTCCCACACCGCAACCCGGCATGCAGCGGCGAGCGGCGATAAGCCAAGCGGTGCGCACGGCCCCCCAGCAGCGACTGGCGAAAGCCACACGAGTGTGCACGTTTTTCGGCTTCATGCCTCGCCGTCCCCTCACGCCCAAGGTCCGTGAAGCCCTGCGCCAACTCGCCGCGGGCCCGCAGGACATGCGCGACGACGCGCTCTTGCAGTTGATCAACGACGAGATGAAGCCGCTCGACGTCGCCGACATCGCCTACGTCCGCGACCGCGTGCGCTACGCCTGTCCGCCCTGCCCGATGGTCCAGTCCGTCGTTCTGATGCTCAATGGCCTGATCGAGGTGAAGAACCTGAAGTTGGATGAGGGAGACGTCAGCGGTTAGCGGTGAGCGACAGAAAATCCGTAAGCGCAATCGGCCAGAGCACGCCGCTGACAACGCAGAAGGAGAAGATGCTCCCGCCACTTCGACGCCGTGCTCACCGCCACCGGTAGAATCGAGGACATGATCCGCGGCACCTTTCGTCCGAAGAGAACGAAATGACCGCGACCCGTCCGTCCCAGATTGTGCGCAATCTTATCGACCGCGAATGAATATCCAATCCGGAACCTCTCTCAACTTTCGGCGGAAGCTGATAATCCTGTATACAAAAAGCTTTGTTCCCGTTAGAAATCCCGCCCATGAAACGACTTTACCCTTCTGCCCTGGGGGCGTGCGTTTTTGCGGTGGTGTCGCCGGTGATTTCGGGCGCCGAACTGACGCCTGAGCTAATCGCCGATCTCAAGATGGTAGAGGAAGTGCGCCTGTCGCCCGACGGCCGCTGGGTCAGCTACCTCGTCGCAGACGAAACCGCCGGCGAAGGCGGCAAGGCTGTCGAATTCTGGCTCGCGACCACCGAGGGACCGTTGGTGCAGAAACAACTTCTGCCCGACGCCGGACGTGTGCAG
>CAYYVB010000036.1:0-2264 GCA_964475035.1 uncultured Opitutaceae bacterium
CCGCGCCAGAAGCCAAGCCCGGAGGGCCGGACAGTGCGGCTGCACCTCCGTGGCGAACCAGCGGCTGGTCTCGGGACTGGCGTCGGGCGGCATCGGGATGGAAAGGGTGAAAGTATCGTCCGGAGCGACGGCCGAATCCAGTCCCCAGACAGGGAAAGCCGCCCCACGGAAAATTTTCTTACGGGTCCGCACGGCTGGTTCGTCTTAGGCCGGGCAGCGCGGCGTGAGGCAGGTCCGGCCCCAACCGGACATTTCGCGGATGCGCTCCACGTCGAGGCCGGCTGACGCCGGCCCTGTTGTCGCTCGGCGTGACCGCGCGGAATCCAGCCGGGCGAGTTGGCACAGGCCCCGGCCGGATTCCGCCGGCTGCACACAACCGACTATGACCTGAAAGCTGCGATGAGCCGTGCGCGCGAGGGCATGCCGTGCTTGCGGAGGATCGACGCGACCTGGTTCTTGATCGTCGGCTCCGCGCGGTTGAGCTCCGAGGCGATTTCCTTGTTCGAAAGTCCCTGCAGCACCAAGTCGCGCACGCGTTCCTCGGCGGGCGTGAGGTCGACCGGCTCAGGCGCCGCTGCGGCGGGAGAGCGCAGCCAGTCGGCCGGCGAGTTCGGCCACAAGCAGCTGGCGCCGACGAGGAGCTGATAAGGGACGAGACGGGAACGGGGGGTGGACGCGGCGACCATGGCGAAGGCGAGGGACGTGGGGTTCGTGGTTCTTCATAATTAAAGACGCACGAGAGGCGCGTTTCCCCTAAGCGGGAGGGCATTTTCTTTGGCCAACCGTGGCATAACATCCGCTCGGAGGTCCGTTGCCGGAGCTCTGCGCGGGACGTGGCTGATGGCGCGGGCTCGGCGGGGACGGAGTCCCCGCCCTACCCTTGAACCGGCTGAAGCCGGTCCTACGGGCAGAGTCTCTCAGAGCCCGAGCAGACGCCGGACTTCCACCTCAAGCTTGCCGCCGCGGGTGTCCATCTTCGCGACCTTGCCCTCCTGATCGAGGAGATACATCGCCGGGATACCCCGGATGCCGTAGCGGGTGGTGTAGGGATTCTTCCAGCCGGTGCCGTCGAAATACTGCGGCCACGGCATCCCGTTCTCCTGCACAAAGGCCAGCAGCTTGGCGCGCGCGGCGGCGAGCTTAGCCTCGGCCTGAGCGGGCGTGGCGTTGGCCGGAACCCCGGCGTTCTCCAGCGAGATGCCGACAACCTCGAAACCCAGCGCGTGATACTTCGCATACACTTCCTTGATGTGCGGTATCTCGGCGATGCACGGCTTGCACCAAGTCGCCCAGAAGTCGATGAGCACGACCTTGCCCCGGAGCGCGGTGAGATCCACCTCCCGGCCGTCGGCCGCAGTGAACTTCCAGTCGATCGGATGATCCTGCGCCCGCTTCATCATCAAGCCGGCCTGCACGATGTCCCGCACGGCCTCGCTCGGCGATTGGGCGTAGGCCTCGAGCAATTCGGCCAGTTCTTCCGGCGTGGCGCCGCTGCGCTTTTTGAGCGTCACGAAGCGGTTGAACGACTCGCCCGCTTCGGGGGCATCCGGATAGTCGTCGATGATCCGGTCGATGTCGGCGCGGAGCGCGGGGAGGTCGACCGGCTTGCCCTGCGTCACGAGCGCTCCCGTGGCGATGGTCTTGCGGCTGATGCGGCCGAGCAGGTAGCGACGGCTCATGTCCGGCGGCATGTCGGTGGCTGACTCGCACTGGGCATCCAATTCGGCGAGCCATTGGCTGTGGCGGAGGCGTGCCTCGGTATCGTAGATCACGGCGCCGCGGACGATGGTGCCGGGCTTCTGCTGGTTCAGCAGAGCGTCGTCGACCGACTTCACGAAGATGCGTGGACGCGCGATCATAATCATTGCCGCTTCCCAGCGCCGCGGGTCGGCGGAGTGCTCGGCCATGAATTTCTCGGCCAAGTCATTCAGCTGCCGGGTGTGATCGACGCGCCAGTGAAACATGGCGGCGCCCGTGTCAGCAGAGGCGGGCGGCGCCGCCGTGACCAAAGACTGCAGGGCCGCGAAATCCGCGTCCGCCGTGGACGGCGCCGGAGGAGGCGCGGCGACAGCGAGACTGGAGGCAACGGCCCAGCCGAGAACGAGCCGGCGGATCATGTTCGTGGGCGGGTGGCGGCGAATTGGGGCGGAGTCGGGACCGGAGCGTCCCCGGCGGGTGGCGGGAGGAGCGCGGAGGTGGGCAGATCGGCCGGATTGACGGGCACACCGCACCGGCGCAACAGCTCGGCGAGGCCTTGTTGGCCC
>CAYYVB010000036.1:2274-14203 GCA_964475035.1 uncultured Opitutaceae bacterium
CCTGCGGCAGTTTCCACGGGAACATCCCCGCGAAGTGACCTTCGGCGTCGATCACGACGGAAAACGGCGTGGGCGCACCAAACTGGAAGATGCGGAAAATCGCGCTGCTGCGCGGATCCGAGGCGGGCGCGGGGTCGAAGGCGACGGTGAAGCGGTGCCCGCGGGCGTCGTGCAGGCTGCGCCAGGCGGCGAGATTCGCCGCGGTGTCGCGGGTCACGAGCGCGACGACCTGCACGCGGTCGGCGCCGTATTTGTCGACGATGGCGTTGAGGTAATCGTCGGGAATCATCTCGGCGGAACCGAAGAAGAGGACGAGCGGTCGGCCGCGAAGGGAGGAGAGGGGGCGCGTCGCGCCATCGGCGGCGACGAATTCGATGTCGGTCACGAGATCGCCGGCCGAGAGCCTGGCGATCTTCTCGGTGAACGGCGGTGCCGTGCGCCGCGCGGTGGCGGGCGCCGGCGCGGCGTCCGGGGCCGGCGTGAGAGTGAGCGTCTTGCCGCCGGCGGGAGCAGCGGGTGTGTTGGCGGACCGGCCCGGCCGGGCCAGCACGGCGGGGTCGACTTTCACGCCGGCGGCGGCGAGGACTTTTTCGAGTGAGTTGTCGCCCGGGTAATAGCCCGTGACGCTGCCGGCGACCTTGCCGTCGCGGTCGATGACGAACTGCGTGGGGATGGCGGGGACGCCGTAGAGCGCCCACGAGGCGCGCTGGTCGTGGCCGGGCGTGCCCTGCTCGTGCGGGTCCATCGTGAAGCGGAGCGCGGGATAGTCCTTGGCCTTCAACTTCACCCAGTCCTCGAAACGCTTCCGCTTGTCGCCGGTCGCGACCGCGAGGACGACCACGTCTTGATCGGTGTAGCGCGCGGCGACTTCCTGCGTGTGCGGCATCGAAGCGATGCAGGGGCCGCACCAGGTGGCCCAGAAGTCGAGGATCAGCACGCGACCGCGGTAGTCGGAAATCCGGACAGGCGCGCCGGCGAGGTCGTGCGAGACGAAATCAGGTGCCGCGGTGCCGGCGGCGAGGAGGCCGACCGGCGGGGCGTCGCCGGCGGGGCCGCCCGTGGGAACCGTGGCCGCCGGGGCGGGCGTGGACGCGACCGGGGCGTCGAGCTTGAGCAGGCGGCGGATCTCGGTCTCGAGCTTGCGGCCCCGGGCGTCGGTGGAGACGACGCGCCCTTCCTGATCGAGGAGGAACATCGCCGGGATGGCGCGGATGCCGAACTTCACGGCATATTCGTTCTTCCAGCCCTTGCCGTCAAAGTGCTGGGGCCACGGCAGCTGTTTTTCGCGGACGTAATCGATGAGCTTCTGGCGGTCCTTCTCCGCATCGAGGGAAAGGGCGACGACCTCAAAGCCCTGGGAGTGATACTTGTCGTAGGCGGCCTTGATGTTGGGGAGCTCCTCCTTGCAGGGGCCGCACCAGGTGGCCCAGAAGTCGAGGAGCACGACCTTGCCGCGCAGGGCGGCGAGATCGACGGCGCGGCCGTCGAGTGCGGTGAACTTCATGTCGACGGACTGCACCTTGGCCGCTTCGACGTTGGCCTTGCCGGTGGCCCAGCCGGAGACGGCTGGGATCGGGCTCTGCGAGGCGGCGCGCAGGATCTCCGTCCAGTCGTCGGGCGCGACACCGGGGGCGAGGCGCGAGACGAGCTCCAGCGCCCGCGTAAGCTGGGCGCCATCGGTGACGCGCTGCTGCATCGCTTCGAGCAGTGGCTTCGCGCGGGCCCAACGCTCGGCCGGAGCGAACCCACGCCGCAGGGTCAGGCGGTAGATCGCGTTCGAGTAGGCTTCGGCGAGCACCGGGGGCGACACGTCGGGCGCGGCGAGGAGCGCAGCCTCGAGCGCGTCCATCCGCGCGTCCCAGGCGGCGCGGGCGGCCTCGTCCCGGACGAGGAGGGCCTGGATCCTGGCACTGTCTCGCGCGGCCACGGCCTCGTCGTAGCCTGGTTTCACCTCGACGACGAAGCCGCGGAGCGTCTTCAGAGCGAGCAGGGCGGCCTCCCAGCGCCGCGGCTCAGTGGGATGGCGTTCGAAGACGGCGACGGCGGCGGAGGCGAGGCGCGTGGAGTAGTCGCTGAGCCAGCGCGAGGTCTCGGTCGGCGTGGGCGGGTTGGCGGCCTTCGCGCGGGTGACACGCTCGGCGACGAGCGCATCAAGCTCGGCGAGGTCGGCGGCGATTTCGGCCCGGGCGAACGGAACCAAGCAGAGGAGGGCGAGCAGGGCGAACGCGCGGAAAGGATGCATGGCGCAGCGGCGGGAGGTGCGGCTGGCTGGTCGCCAGCCGCGGGGAGATTGGTGGAGCGTCCGGCGGGGCACCGGGATCAGAACGTGCGTCGCAGCGAGACTGCGTAGCGACGCATGCGGGCATCGAGGACGGTGTTGTCGGGCATAAACAGATCGTCGAACGGCGGCTGGGTCTCGAAGACGTTGTAGATTGTGACACTCAGTTTGGTGTCACCGAACACGCGCCGCATCCAACCCAACTCGCGGTTCTTCAACCAAGAGGACTTGGCGAAATCATAGTTGAGCTGCATATCCCAACGGATCGCCGAGGGCGTGGCGGCACGGTCGATGTTGGCGCGGTTGGCGGCGCGGTAGGTGGAAAGCACACCGGCGCCGAAAGCGTGGCGATGGAAGAAGACACTGCCGTTGACCTGGACCGGTAGGCTGTCGGTCGTGACGCTGGGTGACGCCGCCCCCCCCGGGGTCGGCACGAAGACATTCTTCACATATTTCGTGCCGGTGAAAGCGGCCTGCACCTCTCCGAAGCCGAGATTGCGGTCGTAACGCACACCGATGTCGTAGCCAGTGGTCTGGCTGTAGGCGACGTTGATCGGGCGCAGATCGGCGGCGATGACCGGACCGGCCCAGCCGGCCTGATCGGTGGGGAGGTTGGCCCCGCGCGTGATTCGCTCCGGGTAGAGGAGGGCCATCTGGTTGAAGAGCAGCGTGCCGACGCGGTCGTTGTAGGTGTTGTCGAACCAGTCGAAGGAGAGCGAGAGGCCCTTGAGCGGCGGCACCTCCGCGACGAGGCCGAAGGTGGTGTTCTCGGAGGTCTCGGGACGGAGGTCGGCCTTGCCGCCCCGGGTGACGGGGTGGACCGGGTTGACGGTGTTGCCGCGAAGCGGGTCGAGGTTCGAGGCGACCGGCGTGGTGGTGCTGTTGCTGACCACGATCGGCTGCGTGCGCTGCTGGAGGGTCGGGACCTTGAAACCCTCGCCGTAGCTGCCGCGCACGAGAAGCCAAGAGGCCGGCCGCCAAGCCACGCCGGCCCGCGGGTTGCGCGACTCCCCGCCGGCGCCGTAGTCCTCCTGCCGGTAGGACCCGGAGACGCTGAGCTGCTGCAGCAGGGGGCGGCGTTGCGCACCGCCAAAGAGCGGCACGTTGATCTCGGCGAAGTAGGCGGTGACGTCGGTTTTGCCCTGGACGGCGGTCTGAGTGTCGGTGGCGCTACGCAGCGGAAAATCCACATAATCTTCACGCAGCTCGGTGCCGAGCGCGAGGGCGACGTCGCCCGCGGGCAGCGACCAGATTGGGCCGTCGACTTGAAGGGAGTAGGTCCAGGTCTGCGCCTCCTCCTCGTCGCGGGAGGGGGTGGTGAGGGCCTCGATTACGCCGGCGCCGTTGGGGTTGGCGACGCGGGAGGAGTCGTAGAACAGATTGGGGCGCTGGCCCGCGGCGACGGCGGCGGTGAAGAGCGCCGAGGTGATGGCGGTGCCCGCGTCGCCATCGCTGCGCGTGTGGCTGTCGGCGCGGCTGAGCGAGAGATCGTAGCGCCAGCCCCGGGGCAAGCGGCCGGTCGCGCCAACGGTGAAGGCCTGCGTGTCGTTGTGGGCGACGCGCACCGGCTGGAGGTCGAAGAACACCTTGTTGAGCGTGACGGCGATGCCGAACGGGTTGCCCGGGTAGCCGGCCGGGATGCTGAGGTTGGAGGCTTGGACCGGGATCGTGAGTTGGCGGTTACGGTTGGTGGCCGCGCGGACCGAGCCGTAGAGCTCAAGCCAGTCGGCGACGGCGTAGTCAAACTTGGCGAGGAACGACAAGCGTTCGTAGGAGGCGGCATACTGGGAATAGAGCGCGGCATCGAACGGATCGGGGATCGGGCCGGCAGCAGCGTATTCAGCTGTGGTGATCGTTGTGCCGAGCGTGCCGGAGGGAATGGCAGAATTGGTGACCGTCAGGCCCGGCAGCGGCACGGTGCCTGTGCGGCTCACACGGCCGGCTCCGCCCGGGATGGTGGAAGTTCGGAAATCCGAACCACCAAACGACCGCCGGTCGTAGCTGGCCGTGAAGTCGCGATCGCGGAGCATCATCTCGTTGGAATTCTCCCAAGAGGCAGTGATGAGGCCGCGCAACTTGCCTACGGAGAAGCCGTGCGAGAGACTGGCGGTGCGCACGGCGACGTCGGTGTCGAAGGTGTTCTCGTAGCCTAGACGCACCTCGGTGCCGGAGTAGCGCTTCTTGAGGATGACGTTTATGACGCCACCCATAGCATCCGCGCCGTAGACGGAGCTGGCACCGTCGAGGAGGACCTCGATGCGTTCGACCGCGGCGAGCGGAATGCCGTTGAGATCGAAGCCATCGCCACTGCGCGACTGGTTCGTCTTGGGCGCACGCCGGCCGTCGATGAGCAGTAATGTGGCTCCAGCCGGCGCACCTCGGACGGTGGCGGTGACGAGGCCCGCGGTGCCGGCAAGCTGGGTCGATCCTACCGCATAGTTGAACTGGCCCGTCTGAGTATTGATGAACGCGTTGCGCTGATTCTGGGTCTGGCCCTGACCGAGCGTGAAAGCGGAGACCTGTGGGATATAGCGCAGCACGTCGCCGATGCTCTGTGCCCCTGTGCGGTCAATCTGCGTGGCGTCGATGGTAAGAACCGGTTGTGCAGTGGCACCGTCGAACAGCCCGCGGATGCGTGATCCGGTGACTTCATAATTCTGCAACCTCACTACCTGCGCGACTAAAGGCTGGTCCGAAACTCGTGTCACCCCGTCGTTCGCCGCCGCCGCGTCAGCGGGGCGGCCGAGGGCGTTTTTTGCTTCCGCAGACGACGCCTTGCGCACGGCGATCGCTCCCGTTTTGGCATCTACGGTTGCACTTAAATCCGAGCCGGAAAGCATTGCATCAAGCGCCTGCGTGGTAGTGAGGTCGCCCTGCACCGCCGGAGTCCTCACCCCGGCGACGGCAGCCGGGGAGAACACGATCTCGCGGCCGGCCTGCGCGGCGAACTGCTTCAGCGTCTGCGCCGCGTCGCCCGCGGGCACGTCGAAACTGCGGGCCGGCTCCGCCGCGACGGCGGACAGAGCGGCGGTGAAACAAAGCACGAGCGCGAACGCCCGGCGGAGGAAGTGGGGTAATGGAGTCATCAGCGTGCGGGTTCGAGAGGAAGAACCGCGGCGGGGAAATTTCCGTTAAGAAATTTTCCGCGCTCGCTCAGTCGGGGGGCCGGACGCCATGGCGCAGAGTGTGCGTGCGACGCGCAGCGGGGCAAGAGTGGCGGCACGGTCGGCAGACGGGCCGGTCGTGGTGACCGGGCGCTGAAGCGTTGCGCAAAAAAATGGGCCAGTCGGAGACTGGCCCTACCGGCGCGCACTCACTTGCGGTGCAGCGCGATCTCGGTCTCGCCGCGCCACTCGGAGCGGAGGCCGAAGTCGGATTCCATCAGGCGCACGAAGCCCTCGACGTTGTCGGAGCGGATCGTGGCGCTGAGGCGCATCGACTCGAGGCGCGGGTCCGCGAGGTGGAGACGCACGACGTTGCGGCGGTTGAACTCGGCCACGATGTCGGCCATCGTCGCGTCGGTGAAATCGAGGAGGCGCGGCTGCCACGCGAGGCGGCGGGCAATCTCCGCCTCGTCGAGCGTGGCGACGGCGGTGACCGGCGCGGCCGACTCGATCGGCACGACGACCTGCTGGCTCGCAGTGAGGAGGACCTCGGCCGGCGGCGGGGCGTTCTCGACCGGCGTCGCGTTGGTTGCGCTCGCAGCGGGGCCGCGCACGCCGACCTTGCCCTCGGCGACGACGACCTCGACGTCGTGGTTGCCGAGACGGACGTTGAAGACGGTGCCGACGGCGCGCACGTCGACGCCGCCGGCGCTGACGATGAAGGGGCGCGCGGGATTCTTCGCGACGGTGAAGCTGGCCTCGCCGCGGAGGAGTTTCACGCGGCGCTCGCCGACGGTGAACGCGAGGTCGATCTGCGCGCCGCGGTTGAGCGTGACGACGGAGCCGTCCTCGAGCGTGCGCTCCTCGATCGGCGCGGCGAGCGCGTAGGAAGGCGCGACGGCGGAGACGGGCGGCAGCACGACCGGCGCGGGGCGCGGCCACCAGACGACGGCGGCGAGCACGACGGCCGCGGCGGCAGCGAGGAGTTGCGGCCAGTGACGCACGACGCGCTCGCGCGGCGCGGGACGGAGCAGGTCGGGATCGGGCAGCGCGTGCACGGAGTCCTGGATGCCGGCGAGGCGGTCGAGCTCGTCCCAGCCCCAGCGGTGCTCGGCGACGGCCTCGCCGTGGCGCGGGTCGGCGGCGAGCCATTGCGAGTAGGCGTCCTGCTCGGCGGCGGTGAGACCGCGGTCGAGACGCAGCACCCACTCGGCGGCGGCTTGGCCGACGGGGTCGTTCTCGGGCGAAGGGAAAGGAATGGGCTTCATGGGCGGACGCGGCGCCTGTGGCCGTGGCGGCGGAAAAATTCGATGCACTTGCGCAGGCCGATGGCGCCCTGCGCTTCGACGGTGTGTTCGCTGATGCCGAGACGCTCGGCGGTCTCCTTTTGAGACAAGCCGTAGATCTTGCGCAAGGTGAGGACCTGGCGGCAGCGGTCGGGCAGGGACTGGATGGCTTGGATCAAAAGTTGGAACTCCTCGCGACGGGCGAGCGCCTCGGGCGTGTCGACCGTCTCATCCAAGACACTCAACGGATCGATTTCCGTGCAACCGGGCGGACGTTCGTAGCCTTGATGGCGGAGGCGGTTGAGCGCGAGGTTCCGGACGGTGACGAAGAGGAAGGCCTTGGCGTTGGCGATCGGGCCGGAGGCGTGGGCGCGGACGAGCCGCGTGTAGGCGTCCTGCACGAGGTCGTCGACGTCTGCCACGCCCGGGAAGCGCGTCCGGATCCACGCGCGTAGCTTCGCGTCGTGCGGGAGCACTTCGTCGACGAACCAGCGGGCTTGCTCGGGGTCTTGCGGGGGCACGGCGGAGCGAGAAAGGGGTGTTCAGATTCTTAGACACATAGTCCGGACGGACCAATTAAAAGAATTCCGGGATTTTTCGCGGCCGTCGTGACGGCGGCCGCGCGCGGATGCGGCGAGGTTGCCCAAAGCATTCGGAGGAAAAAACTTCCGCGACGCCCTACCCCGCCGGCGGGCCCCGGCGATTCCGGTATCGCCTCGGAGCGGCGGGCGGGCATGGATGGCGTTTTCCCGCCTGTGAAAGATCCCGATCACGCCCGTTCCGTCACCTTCCTGCTCGGCGCCGCGCTTTGCTGGAGCCTCGGCGGCGTGCTGATCAAATGGGTGCAATGGCCGCCGCTGGCCGTCGCGAGCGGACGAGGGTTGATCGCCGCGCTGTTCCTCGCCGCCGTGTGCGCGCGGCGGCTGCATTTCACGTGGTCGCCGGTCCAACTCGGCGCCGCCGTCGCCTACGCGTTGACGACCGTGACCTTCGTCGCCGCGACGAAGCTCACCACCGCGGCCAACGCCATCCTCATCCAATACACCGCGCCCGTCTGGGTGGCGCTGCTCGGCGCGTGGTTCCTGCGCGAGCACCCGAAGCGCAGCGACTGGACCGTGATGGCGCTGGTGTTCGCGGGCATGGGCATCTTTCTCTACGACGGCCTGCGTTTCAGCGGGCTGCTCGGCAACCTCATCGCCATCTCGAGCGGCGTGACCTTTGCCGCGCTCGTGCTGCTCCTGCGCAAGCAGAAGGACGGTTCGCCGATCGAATCGATCATCCTCGGCAACGTGCTCGCGTTCGTCATCGGCCTGCCGTGGCTTGTCGAGGCGCCGGCGCTGCCGTGGGACGGCTGGCTCGCGCTCGGCACGCTCGGCACCGTGCAACTCGGCATCTCGTATCTGCTCTACGCACGTGCGATCAAGCACGTCACCGCCCTCGAGGCCGTGCTCATCCCCGTGATCGAGCCCGTGCTCAACCCCGTGTGGGTCATGCTCGTGCTCGGCGAGAAACCCAGCGCGATCGCGCTGCTCGGCGGCGCGATCGTCATCGGCGCCGTGACCTGGCGCGCCGTCGCCTCGGTGCGGCGACCCGCACCGATCCTGCCCGGCTGACCATGCGCGTCGTGCGCACAGTGCTGGCGATGTTGCTCGGCGCGGCGGTGATCACCCGCGCGGCGGCGGACGACCAACGCGAATGCGTCGTGCTCCTGCACGGCGTGGCGCTGTCCGGCTGGGCGATGCAGCCGCTGGCGCGTGCCGTGGAGGCCGCGGGCTATCGCGCGGTGAATGTCAGTTACCCGTCGCGCACGTTGCCGATCGAGGAGATCGCGCGCGATTTCCTGCCGGCGCAGCTCGAGGCGCATGGCGTCGCCGCGGCGCCGCGCGTGCACTTCGTCACACATTCGATGGGCAGTCTCGTCGTGCGCGCCTACCTGCGCGAGCACCGGCCGGCGAATCTCGGGCGCGTCGTCATGCTCGGACCGCCGAACCACGGCAGCGTCGCGGCCGACCTGGCGCTGGACTGGGCGCCGTTGCGCTGGCTCGTCGGCGTGAACCTGCCGCACCTCTGCACGGGCGAGGCGGGCGTCGCACCGCGGCTTGGGCGGGCGGATTTCGAGCTCGGCATCATCGCCGGCACGTCGCGCGTGAACCCGCTCTTCGCGGCGGTGATGGAGGGCGAGCACGACGGCGTGGTGACGCTCGAGTCGGTGCGCCTCGACGGCATGAGCGATTTCCTCGTCGTCCCGCATTCGCATACGGTGATGCTCTGGCGCGAGGGCGTGATGGCGCAGGTCGTGGAGTTCCTGCGCCGCGGAAAATTCCGGCGCGGCGCGGAATAGCGGCTCACGCGTTCTTCGGCGGGCGGAGCTGGATGAGGAGATTCGCCGCGGTGATCAGCGCGCCACCGACGAGCAGCTGCCAGGTGAGCGTCTCGTTGGCGTAGTGGAAACCGGCCCAGACCGAAAACACGCCGGGCAGGAACAGCGCCATGACGGACGTGAAGATCGGCTCGGTCGTGTAGAGCAGGCCGGCCTCGGTGGCGGTGATGTGCGGCTGCCAGCGGTTCATCAGCGTGAAGGAGCCGATGGTGCAGAAACCCGTCAGCACGACGGTGAACAGCAGCCACGGCCCCGAGGTCCACGGCACGAGCACGTCGGCGGGTTGCGGCGCGGTGAGGAGCGCCATGACCGAGAAAATCGCTGCCTGCGTCGTGAACATCACGGTCGTCACGGGGCGCACGCGGTTTCCGGCGAAGCCCTTGTGCTCGAGCGTGAGGATCTGCCACATGAAGAACACCGAGCTGAGCAAGGTCTCGAGTTCGCCGCGGCCGAGATGCAGCGCGCCGAAATCGAGCCGCGCCAGCACCGCCGCGCCGGCGAGCACGAGCGCGGACGCGGTCCACACGACGGGCGCCGGCCAGCGGCGCGAGCGGAACGCGAGCCACGCCGGGATGAGGATGACGTAGAACTGCGTAAGGAAGGCCGAGGTCGACGCCGTGGTGAACTGCAGGCCGTCGGTCTGGAACAGCATGCCGCACGAAGCCGAGAGCCCGAGCAGCACGCCCTGTTTCACTTCGCGCGCGCTGGCGTCGCGCATCTGCCCGAGCGAGATCAGCCACATGAACGCCGCGCCGAGCAGGAAACGCGGCGCAATGCTCATGGCGGTGATGAACCAGTTGCCGCTGCCCGGCAGGAGCTGCTCGTGCGCGTGCGCGATCGCCTTGATGAGCGGGAAACTCAGCCCCCAAAAAAGGTTCGCCAGCAGCAGCATGAGCAGGGCGGTTCGGTGCGTGGCGCGGGCGTCCATGGAAAGGACGGAGCAAGCCGCAGCGGTCGCGCGAGTCCAAGCCGAATTCCCGCGCCCCGCCGCCGCGCGGGCTGAATGGGACGGCGGGGTCGCCCGGCCGCTCAGGCCCGCAGCATGCTTTGCAGCACGGCGTGGAAGAGCGAGTCGCGCAGCGGTTTCTTCAGGAGCGCGCGGAAGCTGCCGCGCAATTCGTCGCGCATCGCCGCGGGCACCGTGACGGGCACCAACCCGACGGTGGGAGTATCGGCCAGACCGGGCTGCATGCGCAGGAGTTCGGGCCAGAGCACGGCGTCGCGGGCCAGGATATCAATCACGACGAGGTCATGCGCGCCGGCGGCCGCGAGCGTGGAGAGATTTTCGCAGGTGGCGACCTGCAGGCCCCAAGACTGGAGCAGGCCGGCGAGGCTGCGGCGCACGCGGCTGTTGGCCGAGATGATGACGGCGCGGCGCGCAGGCAACGGCGCGAGCGGTTGCGCGGCCTCGATGACGCGCACCGGGATCTCAAAGCGAAATTCCGAGCCCGTGCCGAGCGCGCTGGCGACCTCGATCTCGCCTTCCATCAGGCGCACGAGGCTCTGGCTGATGGCGAGGCCGAGGCCGGCGCCGCCGTGCCGGCGCGTGCTCGAGGCGTCGAGTTGCGTGAAAGGCTGGAAGAGACGGTCCTGTTTCTCCGTCGGGATGCCGACGCCGGTATCGCGGACCGCGACCTGGAGCCGCACCTTGCCCTCCACGCCATCGACGGAGGGCCGGCAGGCGAGTTCGACCTCCACCTCGCCGCTGGGCGTGAACTTGATCGCGTTCCCGACGAGGTTGACGAGCACCTGCCGGAGCCGGCCGGGGTCGGCGAGCACGTAGCCGGGAACCTCGGGCGACGTGGTGGTGATGAGTTCGAGATTTTTCTCGGCGGCGCGCGTGGAGAGAAGTTCGACGGCCTCCTCCACGATCAATCGCGGCGCGCAGGCCTGCAGGTCGAGTTGCATGCGGCCGGCGTCGATGCGCGAATAGTCGAGCAGCTCGTTGGTCAGCGCGAGGAGGGCCTCGCCGCTCTTGCGGATCGTCTCGGCGTAGTCGGTCTGCTCGGGCGTGAGCGGAGTGTCCTTGAGCAGCGAGGCGAAGCCGATGATGCCGTTGAGCGGCGTGCGGAGCTCGTGGCTCATCACGGCGAGGAACTCGCCCTTGGCGCGGTCGGCGGACTCGGCTTGGTCGCGCGCGCGGCGGAGCAGGTCCTCGGCGCGCTTCTGCTCGCTGATGTCGTCGAGCACCGCGACAAGGTTGACGACGCGGCCGGAGCCGTCGCGCACCGGGGAGAAAACGGCGTGCGTGGGGATGACCTCGGCGTTGCGGCGGCGGATCGGCAACTCACCCTGCCAGCGGCGGCCGGCCAGGAGTTCGCGATGGATGGCGGTGCGCTGGGTATCCTCGAATTCGGGTGGCAGGAGCAGGCGCGTCGTTTCGCCCAGCAACTCGTCCACGGCGTAGCCGGTCATGGCGACGGCGCCGTCGTTGACATATTCGATGCGGCGTTCGGTCGAGGTGATGATGACGGCGGAGTGGCTTTGCTGGATGGCGGCCGAGAGGCGGCTGATCTCGCGATGCAACGACCGCTCGCGGCGGAGCACGACAAAGGCGCCGAAGGGCAGGCCGAGGAAGAGCAACGTGAGCGCGGCCGCGGTGCCGCCGGCTTGGAGGCTGCGCTTCTGCCAGTGGGTCGAGTCGACATCGAGACCGAGGATGAAGCGGGGTGCGCCGGGCGGAGGCAGATCGCCGATCGGTGCGTAGGCCGTCATCCACTCGCCGAAGGAATCGCGCAGGGGGCCTTCGGTGACCGGGCGGTAATCGCGCAGGATCGCCTGCAGGCCGGGGGAATTCAGCGCCTCCGGATAGTCGTCGCCCGGCAGCGACTGATCGTCGGAGCCCTCGGGTTCGGAGTCGGCGAGGAAGACGACGCGACCG
>CAYYVB010000037.1:0-13921 GCA_964475035.1 uncultured Opitutaceae bacterium
AGGTCGTGTTCTTCTACCACGACAGCGACCACGACCCGCGGGAGACGCAGACGACGCTCCGCCACCGCAAGACGGGCGAGCCGCAGACCTTCAACTTCACCTTCGCGAACAAGCTCCAGCGCAAGTTCACGCCGCTGGCGCTCAAGCGCATCCCCGCCGACTGGCAGGCCAACATGGCGCGCTCGCTCGGCGCCTTCGTCGAGCCGCGCGCCGTGGAGGCGTTCAAGGCCGTGCGCGCGGACAACGTCGCCGACTTCTGTCTCGAGCTGTATCGCGCGCAAGGCCTCCTCGACGGCGTGCGCGTCGTGCGGTCGGCCGACGCCGCCGTGCGCACCGCGGCGTGCGCCATCGGCGAGTGCTTCGTCGACGTGCCGCACGAGGGCGAGATCGTGCGCGCGCGGCTGATCGACGGGCAGTTGAAACTCCACGAAGGCGGTGACAGCTACGTGACCTTGCCCGCGCAGGAATTCACGCAGGCGCAGATCAGTCCGACGCGCGACAGCCGGCTGCGCTGGATGCAGTCAGTCATCCACTGCACCCACTATGTCTGCGGCGCCGGCGAGCAGGCGTATTTGAACCACGCCGACGCCCCCGAAATCACCTTCGTCGCCCGCGATGCCATCGACCGCTCCGACGAAGCCTGGGCGGAGTCCTCCTCCTAGTCTGACGCTCATTTTCCGATTCCGCCTCGCCGCCCAAGGCCGCTTCGTGTCAGCATAGTGACCAATCAGTTTAGTAACGTAATACGTTACATTTTCGCTCGCCTGCCTCGCTCTCTCTTTCGCCCTTCTCCGCTCTCAGCGCATGAATCTCACCACCGCTCCTCTCCTCGCCTTCGGCGCGCATCCCGATGACATCGAGTTCGGCGCCGGCGGCATCGTGGCCCGCGAGACGCAGGCCGGGCGCCCGGCACATTTCGCCGTCTGCTCGCGCGGCGAGGCGGGCACCAACGGCACCCCGGCGGAACGCACGAAGGAAGCCGAGAAGGCCGCGAAGGCGCTCGGCGCGAAGATCGAGTTCGTCGAACTCGACGGGGATTCACACCTCGAGCTGCGCACCGCCCATGCAATCAAACTCGCGGCCATCATCCGCACCGTCCGCCCCGGACTCGTGCTGGCTCCCACGCCGGAGCCGAACCAACACCCCGACCATTGGCGCCTCGGCCAGCTCGTGCGCGACGCCGCCCGCCTCGCGCGCTACGGCGGCGTGGCCGAGCTGAAGAACCAAACGCCGCACGCGGTCGGACAACTCTTCTTCTATGCCCTTAGCCCAGGCGCCGAGCCGGCGACGATCACGCCTGTCGTCATCGACATCTCCGACAAGGCCGTCATGGCCGCGTGGACGAAGTCGATGGAGGCCCACGCGTCCCAGATGAAGACGCGCAATTACGTCGAGCTGCAACTTGCCCGTGCCCGCGTGCAGGGCCTCAACGCCGGTGTCACCCACGCGCAGCTGCTCTGGCCCAACGACCCGCTCGTCTTCCACTCGCTCACCGACATCTCCCGCGGCGCGCGGCGGTTCTGAGCCCGCAGCAAAGAACCGACACTTGTCATTCCCGCGTTTCGGGCGAGGGTGAACGGCGACGACACCCGGCGATTTTCGCCATGGTCGTCGCACTGCCGCCGTCACTTATCGGAATAATCTCCCGCCGCCACCGCCCCTCTGTTTCCCTGCCCACATGTCCGACCGCCCGCTGAAACTCGCGCTTACCTGCTACCCGTCCGTCGGCGGCAGCGGCATCCTGGCGTCGGAGCTCGGCGAGGAGCTGGCGGCGCGCGGACACGAGATCCACTTCATCAGCTATGAGGCGCCGTTCCGCCTGCCCGAGGGACCGCGGGTGTTCTTCCATCCGGTGACGGTGAACAGCTACGACCTGTTCAAATATCCCGACTACACGCTCCCGCTCTCGGTGAAGATGGCCGAGGTCGCGCGCGAGCACTCGCTCGATCTTCTCCACGTCCACTACGCCGTGCCGCATGCCACGGCCGCCTTCCTCGCCCGTGCCATGCTGCACGAGGAACACCGGCTGCGCATCATCACGACGCTGCACGGCACCGACACGACGCTGCTCGGCCGCGACCCCGGCTACGGCCCCGCGATTCGCCACGCGCTCGAGCACTCCGACGCCATCACGACCGTGTCGGAATTCATGCGCCGCGAAACCGTGCGCCTGCTCGGCGTGCAGCGTCCGATCGAGGTCATCCATAATTTCTTCGAGCCGCACGCACCCACGCACCGCCGGGCCGAGGTCCGCGCCGAACTCGGCCTGCGCGATGACGAGGCCATGTTGCTCCACCTCTCCAATCTCCGCCCACTCAAGCGCACCGACCTGATGCTCGACGTCGTCGCGCGCCTGAAGGACCGCATCGCGGGCAAGCTCGTGATCCTCGCCGGCGCCGACTCCTCAAAACTCGCCGCCGAGATCACACGCCGCGGTCTGCGCGACCGGGTCATCATCCGCGAACGCGTGACGGCGATCGAGGACTACCTGCAGGCGGCGGACCTCGGTTTGTTCACGTCCGAAGTCGAAAGTTTCTGCCTGAGCATCCTTGAACTGATGAGCGTCGGTGTGCCGAGTGCGGCCTTCGCCACGGGAGGCATCCCCGAAGTGACGCATGACGGTGAGACGGGTCTGCTGGCGGAATTCGGCGACACGGACGCGCTCGCCACGGGCATCGAGGCGTTGCTGCGCGATCCCGTGCGCCGGCAGGCGATGGGCGAGGCCGGCCGTCGCCGCGCCCGAGAGAAATTCTCCGCCGCGGCCATCGTGCCGCGTTACGAAGCGCTCTACCGGCGCGTCATTGGGCCGTAATCTGAGGTGCCAGCGGCAGCTCGAACCAAAAGCAGGACCCTTGACCGGGCGCGCTCTCGACCCCGACTTCGCCGCCTAGTTTTTCCATGATGCGCCGGACGATGGACAAACCGAGGCCATGTCCGCTGACACGCACTGCGGAGATGCGGGTGAAGGGCACGAAAAGCTTGGCCTGCGCGGCCGCATCCAGCCCGGGGCCTTGGTCCTTAACCCAGAACCTCACCTTGCCCGCTTCCTCCCTGCGCGTGAAGCCGAGCGTGATACGGGGCTGCGGACCGGCGTATTTCGCGGCGTTGCTGATGTAATTTGTCCAGACGTGGATCACCCACGAGGCGTGACCGACGGTGGCAGGCCATGACTCCGGCAACTCAACGGTGGCGGCGGAGCGCTTGAGCAAATCCTCCAGCCGGTCGAGCGCCTCGGTCACGATGGGGCCCATGTCGAGCGGGCCGGGCTTGACGTTCTGTTTCCGCACGCCGGCGAGCACGAGAATCTCATCGATGATGGTGGCGAGCCGCATCGCCGCGGCGCTGGCCTCGTTGACTTGGCGGCGCAGCACCTCCTTGTCCCCCGCCTCGATCTTCAGCTCAAGCAGGCCGAGCCGGCCGTTGAGCGTGGCGAGCGGGTTTTTCAGGTCGTGCGCCATGGTGTGCGCGAACGCGTCGAGTTCGTCGAGCAGCTCCTTCTTCTCCAACCGCGTCTGCACGGAGTGGATGACCTCGTCCTCGGTGAAGGGCTTGGTGATGAAGTCGTCGGCCCCGAGCTCCATCCCGCGGCGCATCGCGGCCCGGTCGGCCTTGGCGGAGATCACGACGACCGGAATGGAACGCAGAGACTCGTCGCGACGGAGCTGCTGCAGGAGTTCGAAGCCCGTCATGCGGGGCATCTCGATGTCGGTGATGATGAGGGTCGGCGTCTCTTCGCGCGCCGCCTGCAGACCGGCCTCGCCGTTGTCGGCGGTGCGGGCGACATATCCGTTGATCTCCAGAATATCGACGAGCGTCTGGCGGACGGAGGGGTCGTCCTCGACCACGAGAACGGTGCAAGCAGTGGGGTGCATCATAAGGAAGTGGGAGCGAGGCGCGGCAGGCGGACGATGAAGCGGCTGCCAACCTGCAGGGTGGATTCGACCGAGATCGAGCCGCCGAGCAATTCGGACATGCGCTTGACGATGTTGAGGCCGAGGCCGGTGCCCTTGATGTTGCCGACGTTCGAGGCGCGCTCGAAGGCGTCGAAGATACGACCGAGATCCGCCGGCGGGATGCCGATGCCGTGGTCGAGCACGTCGAATTCCACCGCGTCGGCGTGCAGGCGCAGGGTGACCCGGATTTCGGTGCCGGGCGGGGAGTAGCGCGCGGCGTTGGTGAGCAGGTTGGAGAGGATGTGCCGGAGCAGGTTGCTGTCGGTGGTGATCTCCTCCCCGGCACCCTCGACCTGCAGCACGAGGTGATGGCTCTCGCGGTCGCCGAGCCGGATTTCATCGATCATCGTGTGGGCCAGGCGGACGAGGTTGACCGGACCGGTCTGGATGCGGACTCGGCCGGCATCGATGCGGCTGAGGGTGAGAATCTCATCCAGCATATCGGTCATGCGCTGCAACGAGACGTTGATGCGCTCGAAGAGTTCCTCGCGCTTGGCCGGGTTGAGCCGGTCGAGGTGGTTGCGAAGGAGCTCGGCGGAACCGAGGACCGCAGCCATGGGCGTGCGGAATTCGTGCGAGGCGACGGAGATGAAGCGGGTCTTCATCTCGGAGACCTGCCGCTCGCGATCCAGCATGGCGACGGTCTCGGCCTCGACGTTCTTGCGGCGGGTGATGTCGCGGACGAAGACCACGAACTCCTCGCCGCCGACCGGGGCGGCGCGCAATTCGAGGAAGAGCGCCGGTTGCGCATCCACCGCGGGAAGGGAGAACTCCTGCACGGTCACCCCTGCCGAGGCGAGGGCCTGGCGGCCGGCGTCGGTCAGCGCCGCGACCCATTCCGGCGGGAGCGTGGCGGGGGAAGCGGTGCGAAGCACGGGAGCGAGGTCCTCCGAGTGCTGGAAGTAAACGATCGTGCCGTCCTGCCGGGCGCGCACGACCATGTCGGGGATGGATTGGAGCAGCGCCGCCATTTCCCGATTGCGGGCGGCGAGTTCCTCGGTGCGGAGCGTCACGCGTTGCTCGAGCTCGGCATTGAACCGCTGCACCGCGGCGAAAGATTCCCTGGCGCCAAGGCCGAGGCTGAGCGTGCGGGCCACGCCCTCGATGGTCTCGCGCTCGCGGGCTTCGATGCCCGTGCCACTGATTGGATCAGGTTGGCGCACGTAGCCGACTTCCACCCGGCCGGCTTCCCGTCCGTTGATGACGATCGGAGCGGCGAAGCGCTCGAGGAAGTCTCCGGGATCACCGCTGCGGACGGCGACCTCGTCGACGGAGACGATGGCCGCGGCCTCCGCGGGTGAACGGAGAGCCCAGGGCAGGTGTGGCACGATGAGGTCGAGCAGCTTGGGCAACGGCAGGTCGGTCTGCTGCAACGCCGTGGAGACAGCATGGAGCGCGCGGAGCTGCTTCACGAGTTCGTGCAAGGCCTCCTCCGCCCGTTTGCGCTCGGTCACATCCCGGATGGCGGCGAGGTAGTAAGGCTGGTTGTCGCGCCGGAAGAACCGGAGATTCATATCCACCGGGAACACCGTCCCATCGCTCTTGCGGTGCAGGCGGGTCGGGATCTGCACCACGGCATCAACCTGCGCGGCGCCTTCGGGTGCGGTCTCGAGGGTCTTTTCCGGTTCGGCCGAGAGGTCGGTGTTGCGCATCCCGATCAGACGCTCGACCGGGTAACCGTAGAGCTCGCTGGCCGCGCGGTTGGCCTGCAGGATGCGGCCGCTGTCGGCCTCGAGGAGGAGAATCGTGTCGCTCTCCAAATCAAAGAGATCGCGGAAGCGGGCCTCGCTCTCGCGCAAGGCGTCTTCGGCCCGCTTGCGGTCGGTGATATCCTCCTTGATCGCCACGTAGTGCGTCGCGCGGCCGTCGGATCCGGCGATGGGAGCGATGACTGCCGCCTCGCAATACACTTCGCCGTTCTTCTTCCGGTTGAAGAGTTCGCCGCGCCAGGTCTCGCCGCGACCGAGCGTCTCCCACATCTCGGTGTAAACCCGGTTGGGCGTTCCGCCGGACTTGAGCACTCGCGGGTTGCGACCGCGAACCTCCTCGAAGGTGTAGCCGGTCAGTCGGGTGAACCAAGGGTTCACGTATTCGATCGCGCCGCTGAGATCGGTGATGACGATGGAGAGCGGTGCCTGTTCGACGGCACGCGACAGCTTGCGCAGCTCGTTCTCCGCATGTTTGCGGTCGGAGTTATCCTCCTTGAGCGCGATGTAGTGGGTCGGACGCCCCTGTGCATTCGTCACCGCGGTGATGATGATCATCTCCGTGTGCAGGCTGCCGTCCTTCTTGCGGTTGATGAGTTCCCCGCGCCAGGGCCGGCCCTGCGTGATGGCATCCCACATTTCGACGTAGGTCTCGGGTGGGTTGAGACCGGACTTGAGCAAGCGCGGATTCTTACCCCGGACTTCCTCGGCCGTGTAACCGGTGATGCGGGTGAACTGCGGGTTCACATACTCGATGCGGCCCTCGAGGTCCGTGATGACGATGGAAGACGGGTTCTGCTCGACGGCGAGAGAGAGCTTCCGCAGCTCCGCCTCGGCGAGGTTGCGCTGGGTGACATCACGCGTGACGCCGAGCACGGCCACGGGTTGGTGCCGCTCGTCGAAGACGATGGAAGTGACTACCTCACCGATCGCGATGCTGCCGTCGCGGCGGAGATGCTCGTATTGCTCGGAGTGGTGCTGCACTTGGCCTCTGCCGGCGAGCGCCTGTCCGACGAGAACGGCGAGCCGCTCCTGCGCCCGGATGGCGCAGGCCGGGGTCAGAATCTGGTCGATGCGCATCGTGAGGAGTTCCTCACGCGAGTAGCCGAGCAGGCGCACGCTGGAGGGGCTCATGTAGGTGAAGCGGCTCGAGGCCAAGTCGTAGAGCCAGATGGCGTCCGTGGTGTTCTCCGCGATCAGACGATAGAGTTGCTCGCTCTTCTCCAACTGCACGGCCAGTTCCTTGCTCGCCGTGATATCGATCCAGCAACCGACAATCTCATGCGGCTTGCCTTCCGGATCGCGGACCAGCCGCATTTCATCGCGCAGCCAGCGGTAATCGCCTTCGGCATGACGGAAACGATACTCGCGGGCGCAGGTGCCCTGGCGATCCCAGGTCCGCATGGCTTGGTTGGCGTGGGCGAGGTCGTCGGGATGGACGCGCCCGAGCCAAGCCTGCGGGTCGGAGAGGAATTCCGCCGGCGAGTAGCCGAGCCGCTCCTGCACGTTGCCGCTGATGAACGTCGTGCGATAGGGGCTGACCGGCTCGAGCGTGAAATGCACGGCCGTCGTCGCGGACAGGATGAAGTCCAAGCGGTCGCGTCCGGTCTTGAGCGCGAGTTCCGCCCGCCGGCGCGCGTCATCGCGGTCGAACACCGTGAGTGCAAAGGAGACGTTCTCGACCACGCGCTCCATGAGCTCCAGCAGCCGGGGTCCGAAGTAATCCGACTCGACCGCGTAAACCGTCAGGACGCCCACCGGCTCTCCGCCGCAATTCAGCGGCAAGGCGAGCGCCGCCCGCAGGCCGTGAGCACCGGCGCGCTCCTGCCACGGTCCCATCAACGGGTCGCTGGCGATGTCGTTGCAGAGCATCGTGCGGGCCTGCCGGAACGCGGTGCCGCTCGGGCCCTGCCCTTCCGGGATGTGGCCGTCGCTGGAGACGCGGATCCCGGTCGCGTATTCCTGCGCACCATCCTCGCCGCACCACGCGACGGGGGTGATGCTCCTGTTTTCCGCATCGTGCCAGCCGACCCAAGCCAGCCGCAGGCCGCCGGAACGCACCAAAAGGGTGCAGAGTTCGTCGAAGAGCTCCTCGCGGTTGGGGCTGTGGACGATCGCCTCGAGGATGCGGTTGGTGAGTTGGTAGAATCGGTTGAGGCGCTCGATCTCGCGCTCGCTCGCCCGGCGCTCGGTCACATCGCGCACGATGGAGAGGACAAAACGCGCGGCGCCCACTTGCACGGCGCGCGAGCTGACCTCGACGGGAAACGCCGCGCCGTCCCGGCGCTGGTGCTCGGTCTGGAAGACGATGCCCTCGCTCAAGGCTTGGGCGAAATGCTGCGCCGTGTCGCCGCGATGGACCGGGGTGCGCAGATCCTCGGCCTTGAGCCGGTGGAACTCCTCCGCCGGGTAACCGTAGAGTTGCAGCGCGCGCGGGTTGGCATCGACGATGCGTTGGTTCGCATCGAAGAGCAGGATCGCATCGTTGGCCTGCTGCATGATCGCACCGAAGCGCTCGGCCATCTCCCGGCGCGCCGCCTCCGCCGCCTTGGCTTGGCCGATGAGCCGTTGCTGGCGTTGGCGCCAGAGCAGCCGCACGCCCAAGCCCACGACGCCCAGCACGAGTGCCAGCGCGAGGGTCGCCGTCAGCAGCCGCTGACGCGCCGCGGCCATGGCTTCCGCGCGATCCATCTTGGCCACGACAATGAGATTGGTGTCGGGCAGGCGTTGCGCCGCGGCGATCGCCGGCACGCCCAAGGCATCGACTCCCTGCACCAAGGTGCCGGAGGGAAGAAAGAGAGCCCGCACCCCGACGACCGGTGAATCCGATCTTACCTCGACGCGCAAAGGATAGGATAAGCGGGGACTGCCTTTCAGCGGTGTGAGGACCCAGGCCTCGTCGGGTTCGACGCGAGCCAGCACCACCTCGGCCGTGCGGCTCTGCACCGGCCAGCGCCTTAATTCCGGGAACAGGTCGCGAGTGACCTCTTGTCTGGCCAGCACCGCGCCCAAAAGACGACCGTCAGCGTCGCGCACGGCGCCGAGGATGTCGTAATGCGTGTCGCCATCCGAAGAGGGAAAGAAATCGCTCTCCACACGCGGACGATCCGTCGCTTGCAGCTCCGTCCAAAGCGACGGCGGCGGCGGGGCGCGGAATTCCCCCGGCGAGGAGGCGACGACCTGCCGGTCGGCGTTGTAGATCGCAATGCTCGTGTAGCCAAAACTGCGTTGCATCTCCTGCAAGACGCCGAGCACCTGCTCGCGTCCGCCCTGCCCGCGCAGCAACGCCTTGGTGGCATCCATGCGCAGCAGCACCCGCACGTCTCCGTGGCGTTCCTGGAGCCAATGCGACAACTCCTCGGCCTTCGCGCGGGCGACACCCTTGATCGTGTCTCCCACGGTCTGTTTGGCCGCCTTGACCTCCCACCGCACAAAGGCCGCGGTCGCCAGCAGCGCCATTCCCAGCGCCGATCCGGCGATGACCAACATCAGCACCTGCTGGCTTTTCTCTCCGGGAGACTCGGGACTGTCACCTGAGTCGCCCAGCAAGTAACGCGCTGCCCAGTCGCGAAGTCCGCCACCGATCAGCATTCCACAGCCGACCGCGAGGAAGGCGAGCGCGCTGAATGGATCGCCCAACCGCACTGCCGGGTTGAGCACCTGGTCCGCATCGGAAAAGCTGCCCAAGAAACTCACCGCCGCCAACAAGGTGCCGACCAGCCCGCTCCGCAACGCCCAGTGCCGCCGCCCCGCCAAGCGCGGTGAAAGATGGAGTGCCAACGCCGCCGCCAGAAAGAAACCGGCCCAGACCAGCGGCGGGGCCAACCACCTGACGGTCGAACCAACCGGCGTTGCCGCCTGATTCGTTGCTCCAGAGCCGACGGTCCAGAACTGGAGCAACGCGGTGAGCAGGAACAATGCGCCAAGGGTCACAAACAGCACCCGCAACCCACGGCGCAACGGCGGATGATCGGCCCAGCGGAAAGCGGCCTCCGCCAGCAGAGCCATGAGACCGATTACACCCAGCCCCTCGGGCGTCGCCCCGGCGAACCAATGCGCGCCGCCGGGCAGGGTCCAGTAGTTCGCCAAGGCCAGAAGTCCGCCGCCCGCCAAGACGAGCGCCACAACGTGGCACGCACGCATCGCAATCTGCTCACAGGGGTAAAGAGGAGGATGCGACGAAGGGTGGCCCATGCAGTGACACCGAGTGCGCCGCCTCTCCCGTAGTGAGACGACTCTTTTCGGTAGTCCGCAGGATTGCCGAAGACACGACTCCGTGCAAGAACCGTCCGGCGGGGCGAGCCGCGCAGCTACGGGCGCGTTCCTCCGCGCACGAGATCAAGTGGCTTCAACTACGATGCCTTGCGCTTTCAGGCGCTCGTAATCAGCGGAGGTGTAGCCGAGTTCGTCCAAGAGCATGCGGTTGTGTTCGCCCAGACGGGGCGCGGGCGTGCGGATCGAACCGGGAGTGCTGAGCAGGCGGGGAACCACGGCGTGCATCGGCACCGTGCCCATTTCCGTGTCGGGATAATCGGCGATGATCTCGCGCTGGATGAAGTGCGGATCCTCGAGGATCTGCCGCACATCGTAGATCGGGCCGACCGTCACCTGCGCCTGCTCGAAGAACGCGACGTTCTCGGCCTGCGTGCGCTGGCCGATGAATTCGCCGATGATGGCGTCGAGCTCGGCGGCGTGGGCCACGCGGGCGGCGTTGGTGCGGAAGCGCGGATCGTCGATGAGGTCGGCGCGGCCGATCGACCGCAGCAGGCGCTCGGCCATCGGCTGGGTCGAGCCGGAGAGGGCGACGTAGTTGCCGTCGCGACAGCGGTAGCAATTGCGCGGCGCCGAGTTCGTCGAACGGCTGCCCGTGCGGGGCTTCACTTCGCCCGTGAGCCGGAAATTCGCGGCCTGCGGGCTGAGGATGCCGAAGAGCGGGTCGAGCAGCGGCAGATCGATGACCTGGCCCCCGCCGCCCTCCGCCTCGGCCTGCCGCAGCGCGATCATGACGGCGGAGGCGCCGTAGAGGCCGGCGACGCCATCGGCCAGATACATCGGCGGCAGCACCGGCTCGCGGTCGGCGAAGCCGTTGAACGACGCGAAACCGGACATGCCCTCGACAATCGTGCCGAAGCCCGGGCGCTGACTGTAGGGGCCGTCCTGGCCCCAGCCTGAGATGCGGATGACGACCATCTTCGGGTTGAGCCGCAGCAATTCCTCGGGCGGCAGGCCCATCTTCTCCAGCACGCCGGGCCGGAAGCTCTCCAGCAACACGGCGCAACGGGGGACGAGTCGCTTCAGGATGTCGATCGCCTCCGGGCGATGCAGGTCGAGCGCGAGGCTCCGCTTGTTGCGCGCGTAAATCTTCCAGTGCGTGGACACACCCTTCGTCTGCCACGCACGCAAGGTGTCGCCCTCCGGCGGCTCGACCTTGATGACATCGGCGCCGAAGTCGCCGAGCACCTGCGTGAGCACGTTGCCGGCGAAGAGCCGCGAGAGGTCGAGCACGCGCAGGCCCTGCAAGGGACCGGTCGCCGCGGGCGTGTAATCTTTCCGGTGGAGCGGCATGGCTCAGCGCGGAACTGCGGCGGCCACCACGGCGCGGGCGCGCCGGACGAAGGGTTCGTCGATCATCTTCCCCTCGAGCGCGAAGGCACCGGAATGCTGCGCGGCGGCGGCCACGACGCGATGCGCCCAGGCGATCTCGGCCTCGCTGGGTTGAAACACTTCGTTGGCGATCGCGATCTGGCTCGGGTGGATGCAGGACTTGCCCATGAAGCCGAGGCGGCGCGCCGCCAGAGCCTCCGCCCGGAAGGCGTCGGAATTCTTGATGTCGCCGAAGGCCGCATCGTAGGCCCATCGTCCCGACTCGCCGGCCGCGAGGCGGACCATCAACTGGATTTGCTGGATCGCCGCAGCGTTGTCGCGGGCGATACCCAGTGGCTCAAGCAGGTCGGCGAAGCCGAGCTGGAGGCCCGCGACGCGCGGATCGGCCGCCGCGATCTCGGCGGCCAACCGCAAGGCGCGCGGCGACTCGATGTTGACGAGGAGGGGAATCGGCCGCGCGATGCCGCGGGCTTTTTCGACGGCGGCGATCGCGGCGCAGGCGGCGGCGACCTCGGCGGCGGATTCGACTTTCGGCAGATTGAGATAATCGACCCGCGAATGGACGACGGCATCCAAGTCCGCCGCAAAATGCGGGCTCGTCGGGGCGTTGATCCGCACGATCAAGATCTTCGCGGAAGCCGAGGCTTCAGCTCCGGCAAGGGCGGCGGCGAGGGTTTGCCGAGCCATGACTTTCTGATCGAGGCCGACGGAGTCCTCCAAGTCGAACGACACGCTGTCGGCAGCGCTGGCGAGCGCCTTGGCGAAAAGTTCGGGCCGTGAGGCGGGAACGAAAAGCTTGCTCCGCATGGTATTCAGGGGGTGTCGACCGCGCAGCGGAAACCGATCATACCGCTGCGGTCCTTGGAGGGAGCCATCAACAGGTATTTGCCATGCTGGTCGAGTTGATAGGTGGGCGGGAAATACCAATGCGAGGTCTGCGGCTGATAGGCGCTGCCACCGCGGATCGCGGCGGCGCGGGTGTGCGCGTCGCGGAATTCATCCGTCCATTGCCAGACGTTGCCAACGAGGTCCATGACGCCGAAGGGGCTCGCACCTTCCGGGTGTGCGTCGACGTCGTCCGGCGGCAGCAGCGCGCGGGAGCGGTTCGGCTTCGGCAGCGCGCTCGGTCGCCAATCGTTGCCCCAAGGATAGAGACGGCCGTCGAGACCCTGCGCGGCGTATTGCCATTCCCATTCGCGCGGGAGCCGCTTGCCGGCCCACGCCGCGTAGGCGCGCGCGTCCTCGAGCGAGACCCAGGTGACGGGCTTGTTCTCCCAACCGGGTTGCGGCGCACCGTCGCGCCAGTGGCGGAGGAAATTGTGCGCGTCGGCCGGTTGGTAACCGGAGGCATCGAGGAAGCGCTTGAACTGGGCGTTGGTGACGGGGAAGCGATCGAGGTGAAAGGCCTTGATCGGCAGGCGATGCAGATGGGCGCGCCGCGGCGTGGATTCCCACGGATACTGGAAATCGACGCCGGCCCACGTGAAGCCCTCGATCTCCACGCCCATGACCTTGAAGTCGAATTCTGCGGCGGGAATCGTGACCATGCCCTCGGGCGCTTGCGCGGCGGGTCGGCTCGGAGCGACCGGCACGATTTCCTGCGGCAGGAATTTCCAGGCGCTCGAGAGCGTGGTGAGCGGCGTCTTCGCCCGCTCGGCCATCTCGGCGAGAAAGGCGGACAGGAAGTCGAGCGTGGCCTCCGCCTCCACGGCGAGAACCGCGCCGAATCCGCGCGTCTCGAGCGGCAGCGCGAGCGTCGCCTGGCCGGCGCGAAGCTTGGGCGTGAGCGCGCGGCCGTTCCAGAGATCGAAATAACGCCGGCCCTCGCGGTGATCGACGACGAGCTGGTCGCCGTCGACGTCGAACTCGTTGCGATTGACGATCGTCCAGAGCGTCGAGCCCGCGGTGGGGAAGCACGAGGCGAAGACGCCGTGCTGCAACGTGAGCGCGTAGGGCGTCCAATCGAGGCTGACGATGTGCTCGGGGAAGCGCCGGTAGAGGGTGGCGATGCGCCGGAGCGACTCGGCATCGCGGGGCGTGAGTTGGTTCCAGATGCCCCAGACGTTTTCCCAAGCGTTGTAGCCGATGCCGTTGAAGAAGATGTAGTGGAAGTCGTTCGAGCGCTCGCGGCCCCAGCGGTTCTCGATGTTGCTCATGTGGCGCGGCTCGAGCCACTTCAGTTTGCTGACCGCGGGGATGACCTCGGTCGGGATGTGTTTGCCCCAACTTTGCAGGTTCCAGATGAGGCCCTCATCCGACAGCGGAACCGCTTCCGGTTGGAAGATGAGCGGGTGTCCCGAGCGATCGGCCGCCTCCATGAAAGCGCGCGGCACACCGCTGTAGGTGTCGCCGTTGACGCCGTCGGCGCCGATTTCCTTCGCCAGTTGCACGATCGCCTCCCAATCCGGCTGGCCCGCCGGATGCGTGCCATTGTCCCAAGGCATCGTCGGGATGAACACCTTCACGCCGCGCCGGTGGAAATCCGCGACGACCTGACGCAACGCGGGCAGGCCACCCGGCAAGTCGGAGGCGAGGTCGAACTGATTGCGGTCGTCGACGCCGATGTTCGGGTAGACATACCAGAGCAGCACGCTGTCGATGCCACCGAACCGGGCCTCGAGATCGTCGAGGTAGCGGTCGACCGTGTAGCGGCGCGCC
>CAYYVB010000037.1:13931-14187 GCA_964475035.1 uncultured Opitutaceae bacterium
ATGCTCGCGGCGCCAGTCGCGGAAATCGCGCAGCCACGCCGCCACCCGCGGCGTGATGTCCATCTTCCAGTGCCCGATGTTCTGAAACGGCCAGCCGGGCGCGCTCGCGGGCAGGGGCAGGTGGGGACCGTTGCGGGCGTGCGAGAGCTGGAACTCGGCCACTTGGGCCGAGGGAGCCCGCTGGGGCGGCGGCAGGGGGGCGGAGGGCGCGTTCGACATGGGCGGAAACAGGATGAAGGGGCGGCACCGCCAGTGC
>CAYYVB010000038.1:0-215 GCA_964475035.1 uncultured Opitutaceae bacterium
ACCCTCGACCAGCGGGCGGACAGTCAGCGCTCCTTCGCGCTGAGCGCCTTCTGGATGCCGGCGGTGATCGCGCGGAGTCCTCCCGGCTGCTGAGTCTCGGCGCGAAGCTTCACTTCAGGTGGAGCATCGGGGGCGGTTTCCGCGGCGGCCGCCAAGGCAACGACCTGCTGGCGCCAAGCCGCGAAGGCGGCGGGATCCCAGGTCACGCCCTCGAG
>CAYYVB010000038.1:225-7231 GCA_964475035.1 uncultured Opitutaceae bacterium
CCTTCGGACGGCCGTCATCGGTCGCGAGCTCCCTCTGCGCACTCTCGATCATCTGAATGACGCGCCAACGCCGGGGATCGTCCGGGAAATTCTGCAGGAACGCCGTGCCCGTCCGGACGACCTTGACGATCAGGTGGCGCATGGCGGTAAGGCGCTCCTCCTGTGTAGCCTTGCCGGCGGCGGCCGCCATGAGGGCATCCATGCTGCTGAGCGAGGCGCAGGCTTTGAACGCCGCATCGGCGTCCTTCACCGCCAGCATCTCGGGCGTTGGCTCGAGTGGCGATCGGAGCTGCGTGAAAGGATTTTCGGCCGCGGCGAGCGCGGCGGCGGCAACAAAGGCCGCGGCGAACAGGGTGAGACGGAATGTTTTCATGGACGGGTGAGTTGGTGGGAACGGCGGGGCGGAGCGGTCCGGTCACAGACCAAGGAGACGTTTGACTTCCTTCTCCAGTTCCGGGCCGCGAGCATTGGTGCTGACGAGGCGGCCCTGCTGGTCGATGAGGAACATGGCCGGGATCGACTCGATGCCGTAACGGGCGGCGAGGTCGTTCTTCCAGAACTTGCCGTCGTAATACTGCGGCCACGGCATGTCGACCTTGGTGACGAAGTCGGTCAGGATCTGCCGGGCCTTGGCGTGCTTGGCGGCGGCCTGCTCCGCGGTGTCGTCGAGCGAAAGCCGGGCGTTCTCCAGCGCGATGCCGACGATCTCGAAGCCCTTGGCGTGATAGTCGGCGTAAACCTGTTTGATGTTCGGAATCTCCGCCTTGCACGGGCCGCACCAGGTCGCCCAGAAATCGACGAGCACGACTTTGCCGCGATAATCCTTCAGGTCGACTTGGCGACCGTCGACAGCGGTGAAGGCGATGTCGATCGGCCTGTCCTTGATGCCGAGCTTGTCGATCTCTTTCTGCGCCGCGGCGGCGAAGCCGGTGTTGCGACTGCGCGCGAATGCCTGCAATTCGGCGACGAGTTCATCCTTGGCCATGCCCTCCTTCGTGCGCTGGTTGGCGTAGAAGGCGACGAATTGATTCAGGATCAGCACCGTCGGATATTGGTCCGCGAGCCGCAGGAGCTCGGCCTTGAACGGCGCGTAGTCAACCGGCTGCTTCTCCGCGATCGCCTTGCTCATCGGCGCCATGATCTCGCGCAATCCGCCCGGCTGTTGGAAATCGAAGTTGATCCTCAACTCGTCGGGCAAATCGGTGGCTTGCTCCGAGCTGGCCTGCAGCGCCGTGATCTGCGGAATCCAGACGGCCCAAGCGGCGGTATCCCAAGTGACGCCCGGCACCGGTGCCTTGGCGGTGCCATCGTCGTTGGCGAGGAAGCGGGTGGAATCGAGCATGTTCTTCACCGCCACCCAGCGGCGCGGCTCCTGCGGGAAACGCTGATAATAGGCGAGGCTCATGCGGAACGCATCGGCCATGATTTCTCGCACGCGCGCCTGCCGGGCCTCACCCCGCGCGTCGCCGATCAGCGCCATGAGACTCTCCATGTTTGTCAGCTGGGCGATCGGCTGCCAGGCCGCCTCGGCGTCGGACGCGGCGAGGATCTTCGGGCTGGGCTCGAGCGGCGGGGTGAATGCCGGCGTCGGCGCGGAGTCGGCCGAACGCGCGGTCACCACCAGAATCGCAAGCAAGGTGAGGGCGGAAAAAAGTCTCATCGGTGAAACATCGGTTAGGGCAGGGAACCCATGAGCGAAGGCCGGCCCCGCAGGACCGGCCGGTGTCATCAGAAGCGCTTGGTCACATCGATGATGAAGCGACGCAGTCGCGGATCGATGATGGCGGAGCTGAAGGAGCCGTTGACGTTGAGCGGGGGCTCGGTGTCGAAGACATTGATGACCGTGGCGCGGATTTTCAGGTCGTGGAAAATCCGTTTCCACCAGGCATCCCCTTGGACACCGAAACCGGAAACCCGGCCGAAGTCGTAGGCGGCGTTCACGTCCCAGCGGGTGACATCATCGGTATAGCGGGAAGGGGCGATCGCGGTATTCGAGGAATCGACCCAGGACTTGCCGCCATAGACACCGGTAAGACCGACATCCCAGGCGCCGCGCGACCAGTATGCGGAGAGAGTCAGGCGTTGCGGGACATAACGCTTCGCGACTGACGCGGTGGGCGCGGAGTTGGGAAGAATGCGCTCCTCGCGGACCAAGGTCTTTTCGCCGGTGAGGCTGACGCCGACGTCGCCCCAACTCGTGTTGCGTTGGTAGCGGAGCCCGTAGCTGTAACCGGCGGAGCGGGAGCTCGCGATGTTGATGACGCGCCCATCGTAGCCAGTAATGGGACCGAGCCAGTCCGCCGGGTCGGTCGGCAGCTTGGGACCGCGGAAGATCGTCTCGGGGGCGTAGAGCTGGCGATCCATCATGCTGGCGATGCTGCCGAAGCCGTTGGTGAACTTGTAATCGTAATAGTCGAACGAGACAGACAGGCCCTGCACCTGCGGGACATCGATCACGACACCGTAAGTCCAATTTTCCGAGAGCTGCGGCTTGAGGTTGGGATTGCCGCCACTGAGCTGATTGAGGGGCCCCGTGATGGGAGCGTTGCCGCGGGACAGGTCGGTCTGGCCCGCGAATATGATGGCGATGAACGAAGGCGGCAGGGCGACCGTGGCCGACTCCTGCGCTGTGCGATAGAGCTGCGGGGCGAGGAAGCCCTCGCCATAGGATCCGCGGAACAGCACCGGCTTGAAGGGCCGCCAAGTCGCGCCGTAGCGCGGCGTCGTCGAGCGGCCGAAATCGGAATATTCTTCCGTGCGCGCGGCGAGGTTAAAGTCGAACTGGTGCACGAGCGGCAAGCCCTGCTTCGCACTGACAATCGGGATCCGGGTCTCGGCGTAGAAAGAGGTGACGTCGCGCTTGGGGATGACGGGCCAAACCTGGCCGCCGATCGAGCCAGGGAACGAAACGCGTTCGGCCCGGAATTCGGCGCCGATCACCGCGTTGATGTCGCCGGCCGGCAAACTCCAGACCCTGCCATCGGCTTGGGCCGAGTAAGTCCAAGTCCTGACCCGGTCATTGAGACGGGTCTGCGTCGTGCTCACCCAGAAAGGATCGAGCGCGCCCGGCGCGTTCGGGGACTGCGAATTGCTGTCGTAGATCAAGCGCGGCTGGCGGCCGGCCGCGATCTCGGCATTCAACCGCGAGGTGAAGAGACTGGTCGGCGCGGTGGAGATGCCGATCTGCCCACCGGCGCCATCCAAGAACGTGGGCAACATGTTGCTCACACCTTGGAGATAGGTGGCCGATGCTTCGTAACGCCAATCCGCGGGCAGCTTGCCCGTGGCGGTGAGGGAAAACTCATCCTGTTTGGTTTCACTGCCATTGCTGATGGGCGGCAGATCATAGAAGGTCTTGCTCAACCGGACCGCAGAGGGAAAGGGGTTGCCGGGATATCCGACGGGAATCGTGACTCCCTCGACCCGGCGCCAATCACCGTTGTCGGAAAATTCGCGCCGGCCGATGCGCGCCGAACCCGAAAGGGCGAACCGCTCGCTGAAGGCATAATCAAGGCGGAGATAGGCTCCGATATCCTCGGAGTAACTGGTCGCACCGCGCCGGCCCGGAGTGACGCCGCCGACCGGCGCGGGCGCAGCAAGATAATCGGCGACCGTGATGGCACCGCCGCTGTAACCGGAGGGGATGGAAACGCGCGGCGTCGTGGTGCCGGGCAGATTACCGCTCGCCGCGGACAACGAGCCGTTCCCCTCGACGTAAAGCGTCGGCTGGGACTGGTTGGTGATGCCGCCATAGAGCGTGCGATCGAAGGAACGGGTCAGGTAGCGGTCGGAGAGGAGCAAGATGTTGTTGGTCGACGCCGAAAGGGTGAAGAGTCCTGACCACTTCCCGCGCGCGAACCCGTGGGTGAGACTGATCGTCTTCACCGCCGCATCGGTATCGAAAGTGTTGTCGTAATTAAAACGCAGCTCCGTGCCGGAATAACGCTTCTTGAGGATGACGTTGATGACGCCGTTGATGGCATCGGCGCCGTAGATCGCCGAGGCGCCGTCGAGCAGGACTTCGATGCGCTCGATCGCGGAGAGTGGGATGCCGCCCAAGTCGTAGCCGTTGCCGCCGGCGTTGCGCAGGCCGGTCAACGGCACCCGCTTGCCATCGATGAGCAGCAGGGTGGAGGTCTGGTCGCCGCCGCGGAGCTGGGCGGTGGTGCGGGATTGGGTTTGACCGGTGCCGAGACCGGAGCCGATGGAGCTGTTGACGTTCTCTGTGCCCAAGCCGGCGGTATAACTGGTGACCGCAGGGATGTATTGGAAGAGCTGACCAAGGCTGGCGACGCCGGTGCGTTCGATGTCGAGACTGGTGTAAGTGAGAACCGGTTGACCGGGTTGATCGCCGGAGTTGGCGCGTAACCGCGAGCCAGTGACAGTGTAGTCATCCAACTGGACCACCCCATCCTTGATTCGCCCCTGACCGGCCGGTGCACCCGTAGCGTTCGCCGCCTCTGCCTCAGCGAGACGGCTTGCGGCGTTTTTTGCGTCGGGGGCAAGGCGTTGGACGGAGAGGACACCGGATTTGTCGTCCTGCACGAGCACCAGGTCCGTGTCGGCGAGCATGCGGTTGATCGCGTCGCGGGCCGTGAAGTCACCCTTCACCGGCGCGGTCTGCACGCCGCTCACCGTCGCGGCGGGGAAAACGATCTCCACCCCGCCCTGCTTCGCGGCGGCTTTCAACGTCGCCGCTGCATCGCCGGCCGGGACGTCGAAAGCGCGGACCGCCTCGGCGGCGGCACTAAGCAACGTGGAACAGGAAAACAACGCGGCCACGAGAGCGGCGCGGACCAAACCGGAACGAAACAGGGGTATCATCAGGTGTGAGGGGTTGGTCCCAAGACGGTTGTGGCGCGAATTCACACTAACCCAAAATAATTCTCGTGCGCAGTTTGGATCGGTAGGGCGCGCACTCCGCGCGCCGGTAACGGGGCAAAGGCGGAACGACTGCCTGCAAGCAACTGAACCATTCATCGCCATCGCGGCGCGACCGGAGTCCGCGCCCTACCCGCTTCAGCGCGCGGCGCGGAGGTGGATGCGGTCGCCGCGGCGCTCGGCGCGCACGCTGCCGCCGACTTCGAGCAGGCGCACGAAGCCCTCGACGTTGTCGGAGCGGACGGAAGCCACGATCGGCATCGTCGCCAACGTCGCATCCTCGAGCACGAGCTGCATGGCGTTCCGGCGGTTGAACTCGGCGACAACGTCCGCGAGCGGCGTGGAATCGAAATCGAGCAACCGCGGCTGCCAGGCCAGCGCCTGCGCGATCTGCGCCTCGTCCACCGCGGTCACCTGCGGCGCAGCCTGCGGCGCGAGCGGCACGACGGCGCGTTCGCCCACGTTGACGAACAACGGCGCGACGGGCGCGGACACGGCGGCTCCATCGGCGGCGGACGAATCGCTTCCGCCCGGCGGCGCTACCGCAACCTTGCCCTCGGTCACGAGCACCTCGACGTGCGCGGAATCGAGCCGGACGTTGAAGGCCGTGCCGACGGCGCGGACATCGACGCCGTTCGCGTGCACGATGAAGGGGCGCAGCGCGTTCTTCGCGACAGTGAAGAAGGCTTCGCCGCGCACGAGCGCGACGCGGCGCTCGCCGGCGGTGAACGCGACCGCGATCTCGCTGTCGCCGCGCAGCTCGACGGTCGAGCCGTCCTCGAGCACACGCGTGCCCTGGTGGGCGCGCGCGACGGCAGTCGGGGCGAGGTCCGTCGGCGGCGGGGTGCGGGTCCAGACGAAGAATCCGAGCGCGAGCGAGGCTGCGAGTGCGAGCGGCGCGGTCCACGCCAGCCAGCGGCGGGCGCGGCGCGGTTTGGCGAGCAGATCGGGATTCGGCTCGGCGCTGTGTTCGGGGCGCCATTGGGCGAGGAGGTTGAACTCCTTCCACGTGCGCTGGTGCTGCGCGAAGCGTTCGCCGTGGCGCGGGTCGGCGGCGAGCCACTGGAAAAATTCGTCCTGCTCGGCGGCGGTGAGGCCGCGGTCGCGGCGGATGAGCCAGTCGGCGGCGGTGCGGTCGATCTGCTCGTCGGCGCGGGAAGGCAGCGGATCGTTCATGCGTTCCCCCTTTCGCGGCGGTATTTGGCCATGAACTGCGTGCACTTCTGCACGCCGATCACGAGCTGCGCCGAGACGGTGTGTTCGGAGATGCCGAGCTTCGCGGCGATGTCGGGCTGCGACATGCCGTAGACCTTGCGCAAGGTGAAGACCTGGCGGCAGCGGTCGGGCAGGGATTGGATGGCTTCGGTCAAGAGTTCGAGTTCCTGGTTGCGGGCGACGGTCTCGGTGACGTCGTCCGCGTCATACAGGACGTCCCAGCCCTCGTTCTCTGCTAAGGGAATCTGGCGGGCGACCTGCCCGTGGCGGATGCGGTCGAGGGCGAGGTTGCGCGCCGTGGCGAAGAGGAAGGCCTTGGGCGAGTCGAGTTGCCCGCGCTCGTGGGCGCGCAGCACACGGAGGAACGCCTCCTGCACGACGTCGTCGATCTCCACGCCGCCCGTGAACCGGCTCTGCAGCCACGCGCGCAGCATCGGCTCGTGCGGCAGCACGTGCTCGGCGAACCAACGGGACTGGGGCGAATCCGGGGGCAAAGGGGGAAGAGCGGTCGGCTCAACACCCCTAGACGTCCCAGCCCGCCAAGGACACTAAAAGATTTTTCGGACGCGCGGGCAGGTCCGGTCTGTGACCGGACTGAAAAAGTGCGCGCCCGATGAACTCACCGCGACTCAGTCAGCAACGGCACGTCCGGGAACAGACGACTCAGGTGCGCGCTGAGTGCTTCGCCCCGCGCCAGCGTAGTGATTAGGCGACCGTCGCGATCAAATAGCAACGCGGTCGGGATGGCGTTTATGCCGTAGTGCGTGACGAATTCGCCCTTGAAGGCCAATCCGTCGCAAGACTGCGGCCAAGGCAGCTTTTCCTTTTCTAGGAAAGCGCGCAGCTGGCCGAGCTTGTCGACCCGATCGAGCGAGACACCGATCACCACGAAGCCATGGTCGCGGTAACG
>CAYYVB010000038.1:7241-14187 GCA_964475035.1 uncultured Opitutaceae bacterium
TAACGAGCCTCCGCGGCGCGCAAATTTGGCAACTCGGTAAGACAGGGTGAGCACCACGTCGCCCACAGATCGACGAGCACCACGCGGCCACGCTGTGCGTCGAGCGAAACTTCTCCCCCACCGAGCAACTTAAAACTCGCATTCATTGGTTCACGCATCGCCGCACCGAGTCGTAGTCGCGCTTCGGCAAACTCGCGCACCTGTCCGGTCGCGCGATCCGCCAGCAAGTGCAGCAGCTTCTCTGTTTCCGCAGGAACAAGATCCTGCGCGATATAGACAATGGAACGAACACCCGCGAGCACCGCCGGGTCATCGGGCGCCTCCATCGCCCGCGCCTGAATGGCGGCCACGACATCGGCGGTGCAGTGCGGTTTGCCGCCGAAGTAATCGCGGACGGCCTGATCAGCCATCGCACGCAGGCTGGTTGGCTCGGCGGCGCTGCCGATTGCAGAATGCACGCAAAGAAGCAGCAGAGCTGTGATGAGGTATCGCACGGATTCAGGGGGCCGCGGTCACGACGAAATCACGAGCGACGGTTTGCCGGCCGTCACTGGCTTCACAGCGCAAGCGATAGGTTCCGGGTGCCGTGAACGTCAGGCGCGTTTCCTTGGCGGTGGGCGCGGCGATTGCCACTTCGCCCGGTCCGCTCACACGTGTCCAGCGGCACCACACCCAAGCTGCTTCGTCTGAGAGCGCCACAAGCGACACTCCCTCTGCCGGTTGAGATAGCGCCAACTGGATCTGCGGACGGCGCGGGGCCTGGGGTTGCAGCACTGCGGTGAACTCTAGCACGGGGGTGCTGTAATCGTTTGACTCCGACGCCGTGCTGTCCAACCCAGCCAGAAGACGAAGGGCCGGTAGAGTCGGAAACCGCACCGCATCAAAATAAACCTGTTGCTCGGCGCCAACCGGCACACGCACGTCAACCACCAAACCTTCGCGCGAGGGATCAAACAGAAACGGCCGCTGAAAGTTCACCTTTGCGTCAAATCCACCCGACAGATCGGTGCTCCAACTTAAGGAACCGTGATAGACCTGCGCAGAGCCGCTACCGAGATTCGTTGAGAAATCCGAGGAGACAAACGCGGAGGTCGGGGCAGACGTGCGCGCCAACGTGTAGATCAACTCGCCGACAGTATTCTTGTAGGGTTCTTTCGCACGTGAGTGGGTCTTGGGACGGTAGGCCACACCCGTGAGCAGCACAGGCACGTCCGTTTTCGGCCATGCCTCGGAGAGGAGCGCAGTCTGGTGGCGGAATGCCCGGGTGCCCCGCGGCATCCCAATCTCAGCCAGCGTGCCATAGTTGCCAGCCCGCTCACCGTAACCGTCCGGAACTACGAAGCGGACGGTTGGCGCCAGCACCGCCCGCACCGTGAAGTGCCTTGCAGCAACATAATGAACGGTTCCTGCGGGTGTCGGGCCGGCGAGGAAAACCGATCCCTGCCGGACGGCGAACCGGTTCCATGGGAAAGGCGCGCGCGCCCGGAAGATTTGATCCCAATTTAAGCCATCGCTGCTGCGATACAGAAAATGTTCGTCACCGGTGCGGGCGAGAATCCAGAGTGCATTCTCCGCCACCTGCATAGTCACTGCCTGCGCGGTGGGATCAGGCAGTGGTCGCGCAGTCGACTCCCCAGAGACAGTCATCGTAACCAAGATCGATGCCCTTTCCGGATGATCGACGATGGCATGCCAAGCTCCGAACGCCTCGACCGCCGAATCTTTGCGCAGTTCTCCGCCTGCCTCCACTGCGGCGACTTGCAGCAGCGCCAAGGTTCGGCGAGAGAGTTCCCTTGCAGGTGGAAACAACTGTGCCATGAGCGCGGCACCGCCGGGCGCGACTAATTCAAGTTTCTCGCTTACATCGCTGCCGAGGTAGCCGACGACAAGCGGCAGCTCCGCCTGCCCCGCCGGAGCCGCCGCCTCTTTCGCCGGCATGACCTGAGCTTTAATCGGGCCCTCGGTCTCGGAATGGGGCAAAATTTGTATGGCGTTGGTCGCTTCGATCTGAGCCGACCATACCTGTTGCGTGCCGTCGCGCGCATCGGGCCACGCGGCGTGAAACCGACCCGCCGCATCGGAGACGAGTCCAATGTAGTCGCCGCCGGTGATATGCCGCTCGCTGTCAAAGCCGCCACGAGTCCACGGCTTCGGGCGGGAGGCCTGAGAACTCACTTTCAAGGGCGTGGTAAATGTCCGGCCCTCGTCGATGGAAGCGGCGAAATACACATCATAGGCAGCGCGCCCCGGGTGTCCACGGGTGTCGAACCACACCACCCCCACGACGCCATCGCGATTCACAGCCACGGCACACTGGTATTGGGACCCGTCACTCTGCGGTGCAGGATCAATCAATTGAGGCGCGGTCCAGCTCTCCCCGCGATCAGAGGAGGATGAGATCCAAAGGCGGGAAGGATCATGCTGGCGATCACCCCACACTGCAAAGAGCCGGCCCGTGCGCGGACTAATCGCATATCCGAGCTTGAATCCATTAAATCCATTTCGCGGGAGCACTTCGCCGGGCCCGGCTTTCTCGTGTTTGCCGAAGACCACTGGCAGTGTCCGCTTCGGCACAGTTTTGACGGTGCCATCGGGAGCGAGTAACGCATGCCCTTGAAACCAAGGTCCGTCGCCACCGGGCATATCGAGAAACGGCAAGAACACGGTTCCGTCGGCAAAGGTGATCGCGTTCATGTTGAGCAATCCCCAACTGCCAGTGGTCGCCGGATCGCTGCGAACGGAAATTGCCCCTTCATGCGGGCGGCTAGGCACCACCCAAGTGCGCAAGACGCTGCTCTCGGGTGGAAACCCGTTGTTGTTTGTAGCACCAACCAGCACACGCCCGCCAGTAGTCCACGCAAGCGTCGGGTAGTCGCCACCACCACCGTAATCGATGGGTGGTGCCCATAGGCGTCCGCCATCGTCCGAGCGATAGAGCAGTCCCCGATGCGGTTTGAAGGTGATCGCGGTGAACCAGGCCGTGCCATCGGGCGTAAAAAGAACGCGAGCATTGTAGCCGCCGCGGGCCGCCTGCTCGGGAATCGGAGACTCCTTCCATGTCGCCCCGCCATCGTATGAGTGGAATGTAGTCGCGGCGGCGCGAGCATTGCGGTGGGACGTATCGTCACGCGAAAAACTAATCACCGACATCAGCAAATTGTCCGGGTCGATCGGATGCGCTGCAAGTGAGACTTCGACCTGCGGATGATCAGCCGGTGAAACAAGTGCTTCACGGGACACTCGAAAGCCTGCAGAAGCACTGACGACAGACACATGAACCAGCCCGCCGACAACAAACAAAACCGGAAGTAGTTTCATGTCGCGACGATCAGAGCTTCTTACGGACGGCTATGACGTAGCGCGCCATGCGCGGATCGGTGGCGGTGAACCCAACCGGCGTGTTTGCAAACGGCGGCTCGGCATCGAGCACATTGAAGACGGACAATGAAACGCGCAGATCTCTCTTAACCTTTGACCAGACGCTGCGCTGGGTCGAATCACCCTTGAACTCACGGCTGAGCTGTAAATCCCACTCGGCTGAGGAGCTGATAAGCCGACCAGATGCCATAAATTTGTCGATATAGCGCCACGTCACACCGGCCTCCCAGCCGCGGTGCGCCCAGAAAAGAGAACCTATTGCCCGGATGGGTCGTTGCGGCCCCAGATTGACCGGGGCTGCAGTCGGCGCAGACTGTTGATGATAGGTGATGACCTTGCTGCCAGCTCCCTCGAGCGTGAATTCACCGTGCGAGGTCGGCACCCGCCAAGTGATGCGGGCATCATAGCCAGTGGTGTCGATACGGGCAAAATTGACCGCGCGGAAGTCCACTTCCGTGACCTTACCGACAGGGAATCCGTCGTTGAGCGGCGGACCTCGACGCACCCGCTCGGGGAAGAATTGCACGATATCGTTCGGGTTCACGGCTCCGACGCGGTCGGTAAACTCGAGTTCGTAGCGATCAAACGACAACGAGAGGCCCTTCACCCAAGGCAATTCAATGACAAGGCCGAGATTTTCCGTGCTCGACTGTTCAGGTTTCAAATTCGGATTGCCACCCTGCGTGGAGAGCACGTTGCCGAGCACGGGCTCATAATTCCGCAGGGGATCGAGCGCATAGTTCACACCCGGAGTGGCGGTGAAGACACGATTGAATGTCGAAACAGACTGATAAAGCTGCGCGAGCGTCGGAGTCTTGAATCCTTCACTCTTGGTTGCGCGGAACAACACCCAAGGTTTAGGACGCCAGAGAGCGCCAAAACGCGGGACTGTGGAGCGACCGAAATCGGAGTAGTCGTCCGTGCGAATGGCAGCAGTCAGTTCGAACTGATCGACAAGCGGCAGTTGCCAATCGCCGCCAAGAACCGGCACCGCCACCTCGGCAAACGCAGCGTTAACGCTACGGCTGGCTGAATCGCGGAATGTCGTCGTGGCGACAGTCGCCGTCGGATTGGCGAACTCCAACTGCTCGACCCGGCGCTCGCCTCCAAACGCTGCGGCGACATCACCGGCCGGCAACTGGAACAACTTGCCATCAGCTTTGAAGTCGAGCGTAGATGTCCGCGGCTTTTCGCCATAGTAAGAGGGCAATAGGAAAGACTCAAGGCGCCCGGCGGTATTCGCACCAGCCACGGAGCTGTCGTGCAGGACGACAAGCGGATTGGCGACGTCACTCAGAGCGGCAACCACCTGTGTGAGATTAAAGCTTCGAGACACACCTTGGTCGAAAGAACGTGTGGTGCGGGCTTGCGACGCACCTAGCTCATACCGCCAGCCGGAAAAAATATTTCCGCGAGCTCCGGCCGCAAAAGCGGGCGTCACGGTCCGCTCGGTGACATCCGACGGTCCGAGCTCGTAGAAATATCTGTCGAACTGCACCGCGATGCCAAAGGGGTTGTATGGGTTGTTTGCTGGGATCGTGAGGCCCACGATCAGTGGGGAGTCGGCAGTCGTATGGGTTTCAGCCTCCGAGTAACGACCCGAGGCAAAGAACGTCAGCCAATCCTTCACCTTCAGATCCAGATCGAGCGAGAGATTGCGACGACGGTAAGGCGAAATCGCATTGTGGACAGGTCCGAGATCGGCGGCGCTGACAATGCCATCCGTGGGAACGAAACTCGCGATCGTGAGAGACCGACCATTCTGGTTGGCAGGGATGCCTGCCTGGGAAGTTGTCAGGCCGGGCAGTGGCTGCCCATTGGAGCGGAATACACGTCCCGTGCCACCGGCCCCGGCCCGGCGAAAATCCGACCCACCGAGGGGCCGCTTATCGTCAGAAGCCGAAAAGGGCCGGTCGCGACGTGCGAGGGCATTGGCGTCCGCCCAAGAACCGCTCACAAAAATTCCCAACCGCCCGCCCCGGGCCCCTCCGGCGAAAGTCACATTCCGCTCGGCCGTATCCGAATCAAACGTATTGCCGTAGCTGAAATTTACCTCTGCCCCATAGTAGCTCTGGCGGAGGATGACATTGACGACGCCTCCAATCGCGTCGGCACCATAGAGCGCTGACGCTCCGTCGGTCAGCACCTCAATGCGTTCGACAGCGGCCAGCGGAATGCCCCCGAGATCGTAATCATCGGTGCCAAAGCCTTGGCCGGTTTTGGGAACGCGCCTGCCGTTGACGAGCACGAGAGTGGTGTTGTTGCCAAGGCCGCGAAGATTGAGCGTGGTGCGAGCGTCAGTGGCGAACGGACTGCTTGAAGTGAGCCCAGCCCCCTGCAAGGAACTGCCCAGAGTTGGCACGTTTTGTGTGATCCGACGGGTGAAATCACCGAGCGTTGTCACGCCGAGGCGGTCGATCTCTTTCTGAGTGTATGTGACGACGGGATTGACCCCCGCGGCATTGACCGACCCCTGTCGGATTCGTGAACCCGTAACTTCGAATTGCTCCATCTGCACCGTGCCATCGGCAAGCACACGGCTGCCTCGACGTGGTTCCGCCGTCGCCGCGTCAGCGGGACGGCTTAAGGCGTTTTTTGTTTCTGCGGGCGTTTCGCGGCGCACCGCGATGGCGCCGGACTTCTCATCGATGGTGGCGACAAGGCCCGTGTCAGTCAGGAGCGCGTCGATCGCCTCCTGCGGCGTGAGCTCGCCCTGCACGGCGGGTGTCTTCACACCGCGCACGACCTCGGCAGCGAACAGCGTCTCGCGGCCGGAGGCGGCGGAAAATTGTTTCAGGGCCTCGGCGGCGTCGCCGGCGGGGATGTCGTAACGCTGGCGGGAGGAGTCGGCGGCGAAAGCGGCCGCGACGAAGGCCACGCTGACGAGCGCGGCGCACAGGAAGTGACGAAGGGTTCGCATGGGGGGGCAGGGTGTGAGGCGACCGGCGAACGCCGGCTTTCTAACACGACGCGCCGGCGTCACGAAGCCGTAACGATTTTTTGGCGGACAGATAACGCGGAGAGGAATCCGCGCATGCTGCCTTCAATGCCACGCGCGGGGGGCGCCGGCTCATCGCGCACGGAGGCGCGTGCGGTTGGCTTCGACGGGCTCCGCCTGCAGGCCGAGCGTCTCATCGAGCAGGCGGATGAAGCCCTCGACGTTGTCGGGGCGGAACGTGCCGCCGATGCGCAGTTCGCCGAGCAAGGGATCGGCGAGCTCGAGCTGGTGGCGGTTGAGGCGGTTGAACTCGGCCACGGCCTCTGCGAGCGGTGTCTCGGCGAACTGCAGGCGCGGCGCCTGCCAGGCGAGTTCGCGCGCGATGTCCTCGATCGTCACCGCCGCGATGCGCGGGGTGTCGGCCTGCGCGAGCGCGACGGTGGCTTGCTGGCCGACGGTGACGAGTTGGAGCGGAGTGTCTCCCAGGCGCTCGGGGGCGTCGGGGTCGATGCGCGCCACCGAGACTTTGCCCTCCGTGACGAGCACCGAGACGTTCTGCGGATCGCGGCGGACATTGAACGCCGTCCCGACCGCGAGCACCTCGACGCCGGCGGCGTCGACGAGGAAGGG
>CAYYVB010000039.1:0-2837 GCA_964475035.1 uncultured Opitutaceae bacterium
TCTGCTTGGTCGTCTCCTTGATCACGCGCGCGCCGGCGAAGCCGATGAGCGCGCCCGGCTCGGCGATGATGATGTCACCAAGCGTGGCGAAGCTGGCCGTAACGCCGCCGGTGGTGGGATGCGTGAGGATGGAGATGAAGGGGAGCTTGGCATCCGCCAGACGGCCGAGGGCGGCGCTGGTCTTGGCCATCTGCATGAGACTGAAGATGCCTTCCTGCATGCGCGCGCCGCCGGAGGAGCTGACGATGAGGCACGGGCATTTTTCCTTCAGCGCACGCTCAATGGCGCGGGTGATCTTCTCGCCGACGGCCGCTCCCATGGCGCCGCCGCAGAAACGGAAATCCATCACCGCGAGCGAAACCTTAATTCCGTGGATCTGACCGGTGCCGCAGATGACGGCTTCGGGCAGGCCGCTTTCCTTTTCGTATTTCTTGATGCGGTCCGGGTAGGCGGCGGAGTCGACGAACTTCAGCGGGTCAGCCGACTTCACGTCGGCGTCGAACTCCTTGAACGTGCCTTCATCGACCAAGCCGGCGATGCGGGCGCGGGAGCCGATGGGGAAATGGTAGCCGCTCTTCGGCACGACCATGAGGTTGGCCTCGAGGTCCTTGTTGAAGATGATTTCGCCGGAGACCGGGCACTTGGTCCACAGGCCCTCCGGGATGTTCTTCTTCTTCTTCGGCGTTGAGAGCTTGGGCTTCGGAAAATGCGTCATGTGAATAGGTTAACCGTGACCAAAGGTGGCGACTTCGAGATTCAACGCGCCCGCGTCGCGCAGGATGGCAGCGCAGGCATTGAGCGTAGAACCCGTGGTGAAAACGTCATCGATGATCAGGTATGGAAGGGCGCGTTGTATGACCGCGCCGGGAGCCAAAGCAAAGGCATTTTTGAGGTTCGCCTGACGGGTGGCGCGGTCGAAATTCGTTTGCGAAACGGTGTCGATCCGCCGGACGAGCAGGTCGGCCACGACGGTCGCCCCGCCGGCCGCCTCGGCTGCGCATTGCGCCAGCCAGCGGCTCTGGTTGTAGCCGCGCTCACGAAATTTGCGCGCGTGCAGCGGCACGGGGACGAGCACCTTGCCGCGCACGAAATCGGCATAGCCAGGAGTTGCCCGCATGATGGTTCGCACATCCTCGAGCACGTGCAGACCGTGGTGATACTTCAGGGTGTGCACGAGTGCACGGCCCGCGCCTTTGAGCAGGATGGCGGTCTTGCCTTGGTCGAAACGCGGCACGAGCGCCTCGCAGTGCTCGCAGCCGCGGTTTTCCACGAGCTCGCCGTAAAACGGATGGCCGCAGGTCGTGCAATGCGGCTCGGCGACGAGATGCAGGTGCTGCGACACGCACCCCGGACACACGTGCCGCAACCCACCCTCCTCCACCGGCCCGCCGCAATGCACGCAGCTGCGCGGGAAAACCGCGTCGAGCGCCGCGCGAGCCAGACGCCGCCAAGGTGACGTGGTCGCGTCCGGCTCGGGAGTGAAAATCGGCAGTGAATCGGGCGGCATCGCGGGCGGAGGCGCAGAGGGCGGCGCTAGCCTGCAACCCGAACGAGACCGGGCCACGGACTGAAACCGCCTGCGATAAGGTTGCACCGACGAAGCGCCTTAAGCGCATCGCACCCCGACGGCGGCCGGCTGAAGCCGGCCCTACTTTCGATAGTGGACTTTGACCAGCACGAGGCCGTGTGGCGGGGCGGTCTGCACTTGCGGCGTGCGGCGCGCAGACTTGAGCAAGCCGGCGACATCGCGCGGCGTAAGCTTGCCGAGGCCGACATTGAGCAACGTGCCGGTGAGGCTACGGACCATCTTGTAGAGGAACCCATCCGCCTCAAAGGTCAGGCGCACGCGCTTGCCGCGGCGCCGGATCTCGAGCCGGCGCAGATCGCGCACGGTCGACTCGCGCTCGGTTCCACCCTCGGCGGAGAAAGCCTTGAAGTCGTGCCGGCCACGCAGGACCGCAGCGGCGGCCTCGATCGCGGCCCAGTCGAGGGCGCGTGGCTGCGACAGACAAAAACGCGTCGCGAACGGATCGGCTTCACCGAGGAAGATTTCGTAGTGGTAAATTTTCCCTGTCGCGGAAAAACGCGCATGGAAGTCCGCCGGCGCGCGGCGCAAGGACTTCAGTTGGATCGACGCCGGCAGCCCCGATTGCAGCGCCGCGCGGAGTTTGTCGGCGCCGTGTGTCCATGTCGCATCGAAATGAAACACCTGTCCAATCGCGTGCACGCCGGCATCGGTGCGGCCGCTGCCGTGAATGCGGACCGGCGACTTCAGCACGACAGCGAGCCGGCGTTCGATCACATCCTGGATCGCGTTGCCGCTTGGCTGGCTCTGCCAGCCGTCAAACGCCGTGCCGTCGTAGGCGACGACGCACTTCCAACGTTGGGCTGAGTTGACCACGGGTTTCAGAGATAGGATTTCGCAGCGGCCACGCCAGATAGTTAACCACTAAGCGACACTTATGCGGCACTAATTCAGATAGGGATTAGTGTCAGATTGGTGCGGATCAGTGGTTAAATCCCTCCGGGCACTGCGGCGGGAGTTTCTGGTCGAGGAAATCCTGAAGGATAATCGTCGCCGCGCGGGAATCGATCAGGCCGCTGTCGCGCAGGGCCCGACGGTCCTTCTTGTGGATCGACGATTCGGCGGCGTAGCTGGTCAGCGTCTCGTCGACGAGGTGCACCGGCAGGCCGAAGCGCGTCTTCAGCTCCGCGACGAAGGCGTCGACTTCCTTGGCCTTGAAGCCGGTCGAGCCGTCCATGTTGAAAGGATAACCCACGACCAAGTCGGTCGCGCGCCGGGCGCGGATGACTTCGCCGAGCTTGGTCCAGCGCGC